>CAYMQE010000001.1:0-1237 GCA_964392695.1 Candidatus Woesearchaeota archaeon
CAGCTAGTTTGTCCGTTTACCTTATCGCAGATTTTCAATGTTATACTTTTTCCTGCGCAGGTATCGCATTGTTTTGAAGTTCCTGGTGTCTTAAGTGCTAGATTTGAACAATATGCATTTGGTGCACCGGCATTGAAGCATGTGTCTATAGTATTTATGTTGGCGTCATTGCATTCAGTGTCAGTTGTGCATGGTGTAACTAAAGTATTTTGGCAACTTGAAGAGCATGTATTTGCATTACTGCACGTGTCTATCGTGTTTGCATTGTTATCATTGCAATTAGCGTTAGTCGTACAGGTTGGAGTTACACAAGTGCCACTGCACAATATTTTATCTGATGCGCAAGTTATCAAAGTATTCGTGCATGACGCAGAACAGGTATTAGCACTATTACAGGTATCTGTTGTGTCTACATTATTATCATTGCAATTAGCGTCGCTTGTGCATGCAGGTGTTGTGCAAACGCCACTGCATAGCACTTTTCCTGATGCGCAGGTTATCAAAGTATTCGTGCACGATGCCGTGCATGTTCCTGCATTACTGCACGTGTCTATCGTATTCGCATTGTTGTCATTGCAATTGGCATCAGTAGTGCAAGTTGCTGTTTTGCATAGTCCATCACATAATATTTTGCCGGATGCGCAGGTTATCAAAGTATTGCTGCAAGAAGATGTGCAAGTGCCTGCACTATTGCATACATCATTTGTATTTGCGTTGTTGTCATTGCAGTCGGTATTTGACGAACATGTTGGTGTTACACAAACGCCGTCGCATAGCACTTTACCCCACGCACAAGTAATCAAAGTATTCGTGCACGATGCAGAGCATGTATTCGCACTATTGCATTTATCTATCGTATTCGCATTGTTGTCATTGCACCCAGCATCAGTTGTGCATGCGGGTGTTGTACATACTTCATTGCACACTATCTTTCCTGATGCGCACGTTACAGCACTACTCTGGCATGTTGCAGTGCACGTGCCTGCATTTAAGCACGTATCTACAGTATTCCCATTATTATCATTGCACGCAGAATTTGTTGTGCAAGCAGGAGTGGCACAAGCGCCATTGCAAGCTATTTTGCCGGAACTGCAGACAATATTTGTATTCACGCAAGTGGCAGTGCATGTTAATGGTGTAAGGCATAAGTCGCTTGTTGCGTCTTTATAATCATTGCAGTCGCTGTCTTTTGCACATGATGGCAGTTTACATACGCCGCTGCACAGCAATTTTTCCG
>CAYMQE010000001.1:1247-6804 GCA_964392695.1 Candidatus Woesearchaeota archaeon
CAGCTAGTTTGTCCGTTTACCTTATCGCAGATTTTCAATGTTATACTTTTTCCTGCGCAGGTATCGCATTGTTTTGAAGTTCCTGGTGTCTTAAGTGCTAGATTTGAACAATATGCATTTGGTGCACCGGCATTGAAGCATGTGTCTATAGTATTTATGTTGGCGTCATTGCATTCAGTGTCAGTTGTGCATGGTGTAACTAAAGTATTTTGGCAACTTGAAGAGCATGTATTTGCATTACTGCACGTGTCTATCGTGTTTGCATTGTTATCATTGCAATTAGCGTTAGTCGTACAGGTTGGAGTTACACAAGTGCCACTGCACAATATTTTATCTGATGCGCAAGTTATCAAAGTATTCGTGCATGACGCAGAACATGTATTTGCATTATTGCACGCATCGATAGTGTTAGTTTTGCTGTCATTGCATCCCGCATCTGATGTGCATGCTGGTGTTGCGCATAACTCATTGCACACTATCTTTCCTGATGCGCACGTTACAGCACTACTCTGGCATGTTGCGGAGCACGTGCCTATGTTTAAACAAGTGTCAGTTGTGGTGCTATTCTTGTCATTGCATGCAGAGTTGCTTGCACATATTGGAGTCGTACATATACCATTGCATGCTATCTCATTCGATGCGCAAGTTATTGGCGTGTTTGTACAGGATGAAGAGCATGTATTCGCACTATTGCATTTATCTATCGTGTTTGCGTTGTTGTCATTGCAGTCAGCATCTTTAGAGCATGCTATGTTGCAATAAACTGGCGGTGCACTTGACTCTGGAGGTCTGCCAATATCCCCGCTTGGCGCAGTTGGCTCTTTTTGCTTTTCAATAACTTCAGAATATTTGTCTACAATTTCTTCAGCCTGTTCTGTTAACTCTTCGGCATATTTTAAATCATCTTCAATTATCGCGCTTTGAGAGCTATTGAGTATACTATCAATCACTTCATGCGTTAGATTGAGCTCTTCTTTCTTTTCTTTGATTTCATCTATCTTCTCTTCAACTTTTTCTTTTTTGAAGCCGAAAAGTCCGGTTTTTAATTCTAAATTTTTAACTAACAGGCCTACTTCTTCTGCAGAATAACTGAATTTTTCAGTTACTTTGCTTATAGTTTCATCTTTTTTGTCTCAACTGTCTTTACTATATTCCCGGTTTTGTTGTTAATCTCTGAAATTAAAGAAAGAATCTCTGCATTTTGTGTAACTTTTTGTATAGTCCCAAAGAGCACTTCAATTTTTTTTAATTCTGTTTTTAAGTTTAGTTCTACTATCATAACATTTTCTATTTGTTTCTCGCTGTCGCCTTCACTGCTTACTGTAACATTTATCTCCTGCAATGTTTTGGCGTGTTCGTCTTTTGCTTTAATAGCTGATTTAGTGTCATTCTTTATCGCCATCTCCTCAAATTCTATCCTTCTTTCTTCTGCTATGGCAAGCATTTTTTCTATTTTTTCTTCTTTGTTTGCAATAAGGGATACAGTTATTTTGTCAACCAGCACGTCCAAAAAGTAGAATTTTGAGTCAGGCTTGAGGTTGTCTATGAAGCCGAGCAATGAAAATGCATACGCTGAATTAAAGAGAAGCAACAATATTATTACAGCGAAAGCCAGTTTCATTAAATTAATGTAACAAAGTCTTTTATTTAACCCTTTTTTTCTCTATGCTTGAGCTTTTCTTAGAAAGAAAACCTCGGAAAAGAATTGATTGGTTTGTAACTCATCGTGCGTCTAAAATTAACCTTTCTTTTCTCTATGCTTAGGCCTTAAAGCTGTAGAATTGCACTTACGGCATTTTATTTTTTTGAGTATAACTTTCTGTATGTCAGCTCTCATCTTTGTCTTGCATCTTCTGCATACAAATACTCTATCAAAGAGCCTTGCTTGTGCTTCAGGAAATTTTACCATTTAATTGCTTTACAGAACTATCTTTAAAAAGTTTGCTAGAATAGGATATTTATGGCTGTGAAACTGCAGGACGTTAAAAAGAAAATTCACAATGTAGAAGGCATTGTTATTCTTCAGTCTTCTGATTATGAAATGAATAGGTACGCAGTTGAAAACTCTCTCGTTGAAGGCCTTATGGATGTTGAGCTGTCTGCTAAGATGGACAAGTTGCATTACCGCACAAGCGGGTTGGACGATGTTTTATGCAAAACAATGGCTAAGGCGAATATTTGCTATATGATAAACTTTCGCACCTTTGCGAAGTCAGACAGGAAGGAAATTATTTTTGGCCGTATGCTTCAGAATGTGAAATTGTGCAGGAAATATAGCGTGTCTATACGCATCACTTCCGGCGCTCTTGAGAAAATAGAGGAAAAAGACAAGTCGATACTTATTGCGTTCGGTGAAATTTTGGGTGCAGATGCGTATTAAACGCAATTCTTATATACTAACTATAACAAGTACATAACTATGGAAAAAACAACTATTCAAGTAAGTCAAAGTACTATTGAAAGAATGAAAGAGCTGAAGAAATATGAAAGACAATCTTATGATGAATTACTTAACAGCCTTTTTGATGAGTTGGAAGAAGAGTCTTTGAGCAAAGAAGAGATAGCTGAAATTCAACAAGCTCTTGAAGATGTCAAGACTGGCAGAGTTTATTCTATTGAAGAAGTTGCCCGGGAACTTGGCATTACTTTGTGATAATTATGTATATAATTGAGCTATCAGAAACTGCCAAGAAATTTCTTAAAAAATTAAATAAAAAAGACGCTGAGATTATTTTGAGAAAGATATACTCAATAAGGGATAATCCGTTTAGTTTCTTAAAGAGGCTTCATGGAGAAAAATTATGGCGGTTGAGAATTGGAGATTATCGCGCAGTTGTTGATGTTATTATCTCAGTTAACAAAATTATAGTCTTGCGAATAGGACATAGAAAAAATATTTATGATTAGATTGTTAGGTATAATAGATGAAACCGACGGACAGGGAGAAAAAAAGGTATGTGCTGTTTGAAATAGTTAGCGAGGGCGATAAAGCGTTTACTTTTTCAGCTGTTGAAGAAGCAATTTTGTCATCGTGCAAAGAATTGCTTGGCGCAATTTTTATGGGCGAAGCAGGTATACAGGTGTTGCAGGATCAATTTAATGGTAAGAGAGGTATAATTAGGGTGAATAACAACTGGGCAAAACATTTAAAAGTATGTCTCGGGAATATCTATAGCATAAAAGGCGAGAAAATCTCGATTAATATACCTAAAATATCAGGTATTTTAAGAAAATTAAAGGAGAAATAAAATGGCAAAAATGCCTCAAGAAATGATGGGTTACGACCGTGGTATAACTACCTTCTCTCCAGATGGCAGGTTATTGCAGGTTGAATACGCAAGAAAGACAGTTAGTCAAGGCACTACTGCAATTGGTGTAGTGTGCAAAGATTGTGTTGTCCTTGTGGCAGACAGAAGGGTAATTGACCCATTAATTGTTGTGTCTGGGGTTGAGAAAGTTTTCCAGATAGACACGCATATAGCAGCTACGATGTCTGGTCTAATAAGCGACGGCAGAATTCTAATAGAGCGAGGACAGGAAGAAGCGCAGAAGCACAAAATAACATATGGTGAGAATATTGATATCCGCTCTTTAGTCAAGGAATTGTCAAATTTCAAACAGTTATACACTCAATACGCTGGAACGCGCCCATTTGGCGTCAGTTTGTTAATAGCAGGTGTAGATGAGAAGCCACAACTGTTTGTTACAGAGCCGAGTGGCATATACTTTGAGTATTATGCAACAGCAATAGGCGAAGGCTCGAAAATAGCGACTGATTATCTTAAAAAATATTACAAGGAGGATATGTCTACAGAAGATGGCGTCAATTTGGCGGTTGAATCTCTGAAAAAAGTTCTTGGTCCTAAATTTGACAAGGACAGGATAGAGGCTGCAATAGTCTTTAAGGATGAAAGAAAATTCCAAAAAGTCAAGTACAGAGATTTGGAACAATACATGAAAAGCTCAAAGAAATCTGAGTAGACATTAAATTTTAAAAATGGTTTCAGTAGATAAAGCTGTTATTGCACGGATTCAAAAAGGCGGAAGTACGTATGAAATTTTGGTAGACTGCGAACAGGCAATGGCTTATCGCGGAGGCAAAAGTGTTTCTCTGCACGGTTTGCTCGCAGTTGATGAAGTCTTTAAAGACGCGAAAAAAGGACTGCGCGCCGGCAATTTGGCAAGCACTTTTGGAACTGAAGATATTGAGAAGATAGCTGATGAAATAATAAAGAAAGGCGAAGTCCAGCTCACGCAGGAGTATAGAGAAAAATTGACGAAGGAGATGAAGAGTAGAATAGTAAATTACATCTCATTGAATGCAACGGATACGAGGACAAATGCTCCAGTGCCTCCACAAAGAATAGAGCTTGCAATGGAACAAATAAAATTCCATATAAATCCATTTTTGGGCGTTGAAGCGCAGGCTAAGGAAATTATAGAGAAATTAAGGCCTATACTGCCAATGAGCACTGAAATGAAGATGCTGAAAGTGACAATAGGGTCGCAGTGGGCATCAAGAGCTTATAATTTAGTGTCCCGCTTAGCTACCATAAAAAGCGATGCATGGCTTAATGACGGATCATGGAGCTGTGAAGTCGCACTGCCTGGTGGTAAAGTGGGTAACTTTATAAATGAAATAAACTCCCTTACACAAGGGAACGCAGAGATTATTGAGAGGTAATTAATATGGAAGAAACAAAAATTATAGAGGAGCAAAATGAAGCTCCAAGGAAACTCGCCATACCCGGCGATAAAATCGCTGAAGGAATGGATTATGTCAGTTCATCTGGAACATATAGAGCAGGAAATGATATCTACTCCTGTGTATTAGGTTTAGTGGATATACGCGGACGCGTGGTAAAAGTAATACCCTTTGCAGGAGTTTACCAGCCACAAGTAAGAGATCTAGTAATTGGAAAAGTTATGGATGTTGGATACAGTTTCTGGTTAGTAGATATTGACGGCTCTTCTTATGCAAATCTGAATGTTAGAGACGCAAGCGCAAGTTTTATACCAAAGGATGCAGATTTGACGCGCTACTTTGACATAGGCGATATGATGGTTGCTGAAATAGTTTCAACCAATAAGACAGGTTCGCCATCAATAACATGCAGAGGTCCGGGCTTGAGAAAAATAACGAGTGGCATAGTAATCAAAATATCACCATTCAAAGTTCCAAGACTTATAGGACGCAAAGGAAGTATGATAAGCATGATAAAAGAGTATACAAATACTGAAGTAACCGTTGGACAAAACGGCTGGGTATGGGTGCGCGGAGAAGCAGAGAGCATGCTTGTTGTGAAGAAGGCTATTGAACTTATAGAGGAAAAAGGCCACATACATGGTCTGACTGATAAAATAAAAGAATTATTGGAGCGTGAAAAGAAATGACATATACTAAAAGATATGACGGAAGAAAAGCTGATGAATTACGGCCTATGCAGGCTAAAGTTGGCGTAATAGAGAAGGCTAATGGGAGTGCAATGTTTCAAATCGGCGACACAAAGGCAGTATGCGCCGTTTATGGTCCAAGAGAGCTGCATCCGAAATTCAT
>CAYMQE010000001.1:6814-21731 GCA_964392695.1 Candidatus Woesearchaeota archaeon
TCCAGAGACTGCCATATTACGATGCAAATATGATATGATGTCATTTTCTGTTACTGAACGAGCAAAGCCCGGACAAAGCAGGAGATCTAAAGAGTTGGGCATGATAATGGAGTCTGCACTTAAACCTGTTCTTATACTGGAAGACTTTCCAAAGACAGTTGTAGATGTTGTTGTGGAAATAATTCAGGCAGATGCTGGAACAAGATGCGCTGCTATAAGTGCAGCAGCATTGGCGCTTGCAGATGCAGGAATTTTAATGAAGGATATGATAGCTGCGGTGGCAGTTGGTAAAATAGGCAATAAGATTGTTCTTGACTTGACGAAGAAAGAAGAGGACTATGAAGACGGAGCTACAGATATACCTATGGCTTACGCGCCAAACATTAACCAGGTGACACTTCTTCAGCTTGATGGAGCAGTCGGCAAAGATGAATTGAAAGAGGCAATAAAGCTGGGAATGAAAGGATGCAGGCAGATATATGAAGTGCAGAAGCAGGCGTTGAAGGAGAAATATGATGTGGGCGAGGAGCTGCAATGAGTAAGAATGTAAAAATATGTGGAATATATTCCACAGCGCTGACAGAACTGCTGCGCGCCAATAAGTTCAACATAACTGGCGCTTCTGAAGTTATTGAAGAGCGGTTTAATCTAAGCGAAGAAATGTCTGATACCGACGCTGACAATTTGATTTATGACAAAGAAGATTTCAATGGCGTAACTATCCATGGAGATGACGCTGGAAAAGTTGTTGATGTAATGAAGGAGAAGTTTAAGGATTCTTTATTTAGAAGCGTTGAAAACGGCTCAATATATTGCGGTATAATAACGCAGGTGGACCAGAAGAGCAAAAATATATTTATAGATATAGGCAAGAAAAAGACTGGACTTTTGTCATTGAAAAATTTCTGGGGCTATTTAAAAGAAGGCGAGAAAGTATTAGTTCAGGTTAAAGGAGAGGACGAGGATAATTATCTATTGTCAACACAGCTAAGATTATTTGGCAAAAGTCTTATTTTAATCAAAGAAGGGTTCATGAAAGTAAGCAAGCACATACGCGACAGAGATAAAGTGAATATGCTTTCTGATCTTGCTAAAGAAGTTGATACAAAACAATCTGATTTCAACGCCAGAATATACAATACAAAATAATGGTGCAAATTGGTGAAATCTATTGCTGAAAATAAGAGTCCTGAAGAATTGAAAGAAGAAATAAACGAGCTTCTAAAACAGGAGGACAAAATAGTGAAGAAATTTTCTTCGCTTGAAAAGCCCGAGCTAATATCCAGTGGCATATGTATATGGTTTGTTGATTTCGGCGCAGAGTCAAAGAAAGAGCTTGATAAAATTAGAGCTAAGATTGTGCCTACAGTTGACGGTCATCATAAATTTAAGTCTGCAAAATATGGCGGAATGATTAGTTTCCTCGACGAGTTGAAGAAAGAAATGCCTAAAGAGGAAAAAAAATTCATGAATATATTTGAGAAAACGCTGTACAAAAATTCTCCAAAAGTTGGTAGACTATACAAGATATTCCAGAAAAAAGTCAACGGCAGGACGATATGCGCGACAGGCGTTGTAGAATCTTTTGATCCGAAAGAAATTGAGTTGATTATGAAGCGAACTATATACAAACCTTACGGCAATTATGACGGGCTTGACGCTCCAATGGAAGAAGGAGATGTGATTATTACTAAAATAAAAGAGAATAATAACTATATATTCCACGAATATTTCGATAAAAATGGAGTAAAGAAAGGCGCTTATATATCAATAACTACGCCCATAGAATTCTTCCCCAGATTTTCCAGATGCATTGATTTGGAGATAGATGTTGTTGAAATTGGTGGAGAAATGAAAATAATAGACAAGGAATATTTGCTTACTGCTTTTGAAAGCGGGGCGATTACAAAGTCAACTGAAGCTGAAGCAGTAAAAGTTGCTGAATTATTAATTAATAAAGGTGGTAAAAAATGAAATCAAACAATGAAAAGAATTTGATAATTGAACTTATGGATAAAGGAAAGAGATACGATGGCAGAGCAGGAAATGTTTTCCGCGATGTGCAAATAGAATATAATGTAAGCAAGAATGCTGAAGGGAGCGCAACTGTAAAAGTAGGGAATACAGAGGTAATTGCAGGCGTTAAACTCGATGTATCAGAACCTTATTCTGATTCGAAAGACCAGGGGAATATCGTAGTCAACGCAGAATTTTCGCAAGTTGCATCGCCTGATTTTGAGGGAGGACCACCAAGCAATGAATCAGTGGAACTCGCTCGTGTTGTTGATAGAGCTATAAGAGAAAGCAAGGCGATAGACTTGAAACAATTATGCATAAAAGAGGGCGAAAAAGTGTGGAATGTTTTTATTGATTTGTATACAATAAACCATGACGGCAATTTGATAGACGCATCTTCACTTGCTGCGATGGCTGCGCTTCTTAAAGCAAGAATTCCAAAACTTGACAAAGATGGCAAAGTTGAGTACGGTGTATTCACGAGTAAAAACGTGCCATTGACATGCATAGTATCTACGACTACTATAGCTAAAATAGGAAAACATCTAATAGTGGATCCTTCATTGAAGGAAGAGATGCTTGCAGATGCGAGAATAAGTATAGGCACTTCAGGAGATACTATACATTCGTTGCAGAAAGGCGGAGACGGTGGTTTTACCGAAGAAGAGATAGAGCAAAGCGTTGACCTGGCAATAAAAGAGAATAAAAAGATACAAAAGCTACTAAAGAAGTGAAGACAAATATGAAAAAATACAATAAATTTGAAACAGCTAGACTTATTGGGGCGCGCGCCTTGCAAATATCTATGGGTGCGCCTATTCTTGTAAAGCACGAAGGGATATACAATCCTATAGAAATAGCAAAAAAGGAATTTCAGGAAGATGTCTTCCCGATAACCATACGAAGACTGGCTGTTAGAGGAGTAGTGCATGAAGGTAACACAGTTCAGGGCTAGAAAAATTCTAGACGCGACTGGTTCTTTTACGCTTGAAGTAGAAGTCGGCTACAAAGAGTTTTTTGGCTTTGGCTCTGCGCCTATAGGCACGAGTGAAAGCACAGCAGCTAAAGTATCTCTGAATAAAGATCTTGATGCTGTAATTAAAGAGCTCAACAATAAAATTCCGAAATTAATTGACGGCAATACTTTTTCAAAAGTTGATGATATCATAGCCTTTGAGACGAAAGTGCGCGAATTAGATCTTGGGTCTTTGCCTACTTTGAGCACGAGCTATGCGCTTTTGGATATGCTTGCGCACTTTAGGGAAATTCCAAAATGGAGGCTTTTCTCACCGTATAAACAGCATCCAATTCTTTTGAATAAGATGATAGGCGGTGGAGCGCATTTCCGCAGAGGCCCCAAAATTCAGGAATTTCTTGTTTTTAACAATGCGAAGGACACTATAAAGAGCCTTGAAATTAACAAGAAAGTTTTTGACGCTGTTGGAAAGCTTCTTGATTATCCAAGCTTTGACTATGAATACGGCTGGGCTCCGCAGATAAATGATAAAGATGCGTTTGACACTGTGAGCAAAGCAGTTGCTTCTGTTCAATCTAATTATACGGAGAAGATAAGTATGGGTGTTGATGTGGCTGCGAATACTTTATTTGTTGACGGCAGATATAATGACATGCCTGTTGACCGATACGCAAAGTGGCTGGAAGATGCAGTCAAACAATATAATCTAGCTTTTATTGAAGACCCCTATAATGAAGAAGACTGGGCTAATTTTAACAGCATAACATCATCTATGAAAAATAAGTTGATTGTGGGCGACGACCTATTCGCAACCAATCCTGTGCGCTTGATGAAAGGAAACGACCGCGGAGCGTGCAACGCAGCTATTGTAAAACCTAATCAAGTTGGCTCATTGGGAGAGACACTTGAATTCGTACAGCTCGCGAAAAAATTTAATTACACAACAGTTGCTTCTCACAGAAGCAGAGAAACGAATGACAACACTATAGCGCATATTGCGATGGGGCTGCATCTTCCTTATTTCAAAATCAGTATAGGCAGCGGCGAACGCGTGTGCAAAATAAACGAGCTTATACGCTATTAATTATTATGGAATTAGATTTAGCATATTATCTTACATCCAACAAAACAAAGCCAAATAAAATTATGAGAGAAAAAATTTTGCCTTATTTTTTGGCTCATAATATTGAAAAAATATTGGATTACGGCTGTGGAAGATTTTTGAGAGACTCAATTTATCTTGCTGAACATGGCTTAATAGTTGACGCCGTTGATCTTGAAGAGCAGGTTCAAAGAATTAATCCAGAAAAAGCAGGGCGAATTAACAGCTTGTCCGCTTGTGTAATTCGGGGTGATTACGACGCCGTTTTATTGAATTTTGTGCTTCAGGTTTTGCCTACAAAAAAGCAAAGAGCGGAAGTATTGGAGAGCGTTTGTTCTGCGATAAGGAACGATGGCTATTTAGTATTGTCTTTGAGAAATCAACGGGATGTGTTTCGTTCTGTTGAAAAATGCGGCATAGCTTTTAATGATGGCTTCCTAATGCGCAAGGGAAAGTATTACACCTTTGTTAGAGGCTACGAGAAAACAGAGATTGAAGAGCTTCTGAATAAATCCGATTTGGCAATAGTGAATATTTTTAGCACTCCTGATTCGTTTGTAGCATTGAGCCGGAAGAAATAGTTACAATATATTTTCTAATGAAGGGAATTTCAACAACAGCATTTTTTCATATAATGTTCTGTCTTCATATTTGCTCAAAAATGGTTTTATTTTAGGTGCGAAACTTAGCGCCTGTTTGGCTTTGTCTATTATCCACTCATGCACTTCACTTGTGCCTTCATAGATTGGCAATACTCTAACATCTCTGTAAATCTTGTTTGCTTCAACTTCTGACATAAATCCATTTCCACCGTGAATTTGCAGAGCATCGTCGGCTATATCGTTGACTATCTCAGAGCAGTATATCTTTGCAGTGCTTACATAGTAGTTGGCCAAGCCCCATTTTATTTTTTCCGGCATCGCCCTCGCTGCGACTTTTTCAGCTATTCCCCCTGCTTCCAAATCATGAGGTATCCCATCGTGTTGGTATCTATCCAGCGCCAATGCACTTCTATAGCTTATCTCTCTCATTCTGGGCAGCTGTGCTGACATCTCATCTAATTTTCTTTTTACAGCTTCAAATTTATTTATCGGCCTGTTGAATTGGGTTCTATTCTCTGCGTAATAGTTGGCTAAATCGTAAGCTCGCTGTGCAGAGCCAGTTGCCTGCAGACTTACGCCGAGCCTCATGCTCATTAACCTCGCTAAAACACTTTTGTAGCCTTCTCCTTCTTTGCCGACTAAATGGTCCTTGTCCACGTATAAATTTTCTACTCGTAGTTGTGCTGTTGGGTCTGAGTGCAGACCAAGCTTGTCCTCTAATCTCTCAACTTTTATGTCATCAAGCTTGTCCAAGAGGAATACATTATGTCCCCTTTGCTTTTCATTCTTCGCTAAAAATAAGCCGGTATTTGCATAGCCTCCATTTGATATGAATATTTTTGTGCCATTCAGAATGTATCCATCGCCTTGCTTTTCTGAAGTAGCGCTGACGTTTTCCAAGTTGCTTCCTGCCTGCGGTTCTGTGAAAGCGACATAGCCTGTTCTCTTGCCTTCTAAGAATCCATTAATAACGTTTCTGAAATATTCATTCTTTGAGTCGTTGAATAGCGGTTCCATGACTGCTAATGAAATAAGAGTTGCACTGCTCAATGAAAGGTCAGTGTAGCTTATCATCTCAGCAATAGAAGGCATGAAAATTGTTGAGTATCCAGCGCCTCCGAATTTTTCTGGTATGAATAATGAGTATAGCTGATTTTCTTTGACTATCTCATTTACTTTGCTTTCAAATCCCGATGGCAATACCACACTTCCATTTTCCAATTTTGCGCCGATTTTATCCCATTCCATCGGCTTGGAAGTTTTTAGAATGTCAACCATACTTTCCAAAATGCCGTCAAATTCTTCCAACTGCTCCTGTTTGTAATTTAGTTTAGCAGCGTATTCGTGCAGAATAGGAGCTATTTTACCCTTGAGGTTTGTTAGTCCTGTCTCTAAATTCACTATTGATTTGTGTATGCTGTAGATTATAAATATGACTATAGCCAAAGCTTTTAAATACTGATTTTTTGTCTTTCATTTACATGTCCAAAGAAGAACAGTTGCTTATAGAGAATGAGAAATACCTCAGCACCGGCGTTCAGATAGGCGCCAAATACAAAACGAAATATATGGAGGACTTTATCTACAAAATAAGGCCTGATGGACTCGCTGTTTTGAATATACAGAAAATTGATTCGCGAATAAGAAGAGCAACTACAATGCTTGCGCAATTTGAACCTAGTGAGATATTAGCTACAACTAGAAGAGACAACTGCTGGAGCTCTTTGAGCAAGTTCGGGAAGATAACTGAAATAAAAACAGTTGCTGGAAGATATTTGCCTGGAACTATGACTAACCCCATGTATAAGGAGCGATTTTATGAGCCCAAGATACTTTTAGTATGCGACCCATGGTCGGATAAAAATGCGGTTGACGATGCTGTAAAAATAGGCATACCTGTTATAAGCCTCTGCGATACAAATAATGTGACAAACAATATTGATTTGGTGTTGCCGTGCAACAATAAGAGCAGGAAGTCTGTTGCAATGATTTTCTACCTTTTAGCAAGAGAGTACTTGAAGCTTCGCAAAAAGATTAATAGCAATGAAGAGTTCAATTACAAGATTGAAGACTTTGATGAAGCAGCAAAAACAGAAGAAGTTCCAGTTGAAGCAACTGAAGCACAGGTTGCTCAGGAATAACTTAGAAAAAATAATCGGCTACATGTTTTCATTTTTTCCTAGAGAGGCGTTGATTTTTGAATTGAAGAATAATGAGCCAATCCACATGTTCTTCGTTTTTTTCAGAATGAAAGCAGTTTGGCTTGATGAAAATAAGAATGTGATTCAGATTGATGACTGCGCACCCTTCGCCCTGCGAACGTGGTCGTGCCCAGAAGCAAAGTATTTGATAGAATTTCCTTCCAAGTGGAATTTGGATATTGATGTGAATGATAAACTCCACTTTTAGTGTAAAATGAATTTAACGGCTGTAAATTATAATTTACATCAGCAATATTAGAAATGGAATTAATTATTATGGTAAAAATGTAAGTGCAGAAGAAGCAAAACAATTGATTGTTGACTTGGAATCTCTCATAAGAAAATTTGCAAAATAGCTTCTAAATCTTTTTATTCAATTTCGGCACGATAGTAACTATTCTTTGCGCCTCTATTTTTTCAATATGTCCTTGTGTTTCGTATTCAATTCCATCATCATAGACATTTCTTATAGATGCTCCGTCTATGCCTGCTATATTCCCACTTTTGCTCTCCAGCATTACTACTACATAAAAATTATTTGTAGAATTCAAATTGCGCTTTATTACAGAAATTGGATTCTTCACTTATTAATTTTGACAGGTTATATATATAAATAAATAGTATATTCTAATTGTTGATGATTAAACTACATCCAATGAGCCTTTCTTATGCTTCGCACAAGAAAGGAGACAAACTTCGTTTGGCTCTCCGATGCGGAGCATCGAAGACCTCGGGAAAGAATTGTCTGGTTTTGGCACAATGCAATAAGTGCGCAGGAGGAAAAAATGATTAAATTACATCCAATTGGCGGCTATTCAGAAATTGGCAGGAATATGATAGGAATCCAGTGGAATGACGAATTTGTCATTCTTGACTGCGGACTGATGATGGAGAAAGTTGTCGCTTATAATGGCGAGGAAAATGCGGTCCATTTGCCCGTCGAACAGCTGTACAAATATGGTATAGTAGCTGATGACAGAGCTTTTTTCCAAAAGCACGGCAAGAAAGTCAAAGCGATATTAGTTACACACGCACACCTTGATCACAGCGGTTCTATTCCAAAACTTGCGCCTAAATATAATGCGCCAGTAATAGGAACGCCATTTACGATAGCTGTTATAGAAAAAATTTTTAAGGATGCTAAAATAAAGCCGTGCAAACTCATTCAAATGAATGCCGGCGGGATATACAAAATATCCAAGAATTTGACTGCCGAATTCATAAATGTAACACACAGCACGCCTCAGACGGTAATTATTGTTATACACACGCCGGACGGCTCTATAATGTACGCCAATGACTGGAAATTTGATGACTACCCTGTACTTGGAGAGAGGACGAATTATGAGCGCTTGAGAGAACTGGGCGACAAAGGGCTTTTCGCTTTGATATCTGATACAACTAGAATTGAGCAGGAGGGCAAAGTCTTTTCCGAGCGCATAGTCAGCCAAATGCTTAAAGATGTTTTCTTTTCTGACAGGCATGACGGCCTTGTTATTGTTACCACGTTCGCGTCTCACATAGCCAGAATAAAAACTATTTCCGAACTTTCAAAAGATATGAATAGAATTCCAATAATTTTAGGAAGAAGTATGGCGCAGTATATAGACGCCGCTGGTAGTGTAAATATAGTTAACTTGCGAAAGAAGGCGCAGGTAATTGCAAAAAAGAATGATATTATGCGCGTGGTTAAGACGATAAACAAGAACAAGGAGAAATATTTGATAATCTGCACAGGCAATCAGGGCGAACCCGATTCAGTTCTTTCGCGAATAGTTGATGGTGTTATACCAATAAAGCTTGACGCTTCTGACATGGCTATTTTCTGCTCCTCTATTATACCAACTCCAATAAATGTAGCTCAGCGAATGGAGATTGAAGACAAGCTGAAAAAACTCAACGTCAGAATTTTCAGGGACGTCCACGTTTCAGGGCATGCAGGATATGAAGACCACAGAAAGATGATTACGTTAACAAGGCCGAAACACTATATACCTACACATGGAGATATGAAAAAACTTGCTTTGGCTATTGAATTGTCCTCCAAATTCGGCTACGATTTGTACAAAAATGCGCACATACTAAAGAATGGGCAGGTAATCGATCTTCTATGATTATTCGATTATTTTTATCCCTTCAATTTTTTTGAACTCTTTATCAAATGTTGCAAGATATATCATCTCTTTATATCTCATTGTTGAAATTATTGTACAATCAGTAAAACTTAATGCGGTGTCTTTCTGCTCTTTGAATACTTTCCATGCATCGAGAAATATCTTGTTATCAACTTCTAATAGCTCAAAAGCATTAAGCAGTGCATTTCCAATGTATACCGCTTTATTTTTATCTTTTAATTTGATTAACGCTACTGTAACTATCTCATTAAAAATATAGTCTGTTATGTATGATGTTCCATATTTTAAAGTGCTTATTTTTTCAATCGCTTCGACTGCCTTTTTATGATTTTCATCCCTTTCATTGAAGTACGAGATGATTAGACTGCTATCAAGGATTATCATTCATGTAACACTCTATCAATTTCTTCGCTTAATTTTTCTGTTCCAGCGCCCCAGTCAAATTTTTTTATTTTTAATAAAATATGTATATCCTTGCTTTTTTTATCTTTGCTAATCCATTCTGCCATAGCTTTCGTTAGCGCCTCGCCTATCCTCATTTTTTTCTCTACCGATTTTGTCTTAAATTTTCTAAGCATTTCCGGATCAATGCCCCTTATCGTTGTCAAATCTGTTTTCATATGTATTACATGTAATACAATGCTTTTAAACGTTGCTGTTTTTAGTTATGCGAGAATATAAACAAGTCTTTAGACTCTTTTTTACAGAAGCCGACGCGCTCAAACTGCACTATTTCTCCAATTTTAATTTTAGAAATATTTTTTTCAGCAGCGCAGTCTAATTCGTAGAGCGATTTTCTGTATTTCAGCAGTTCTTTTCCAACAAGAAGTTTTACTTTTATGTTGTCATTGAATGGCACCCAGTGTATCTTTGGGTAGTCTTTGATTTTGTCATTTACAATTTCCGCTTGAATGACACTGCCTTTCTTTGTTATCTTCACATTACATGCATCTTTTAGCCTGACTATTTTTCCAACTCTCATACTCTTTACATCTTCTTTATCAACGTAGAATTTTCCGTCTGTTTCTATTGTTCTATACTCTTTCTTTTCTGGGTGCAGTTTCGCTTTTACCTTTAATTTCTCTGCTCCCTTTACTGTCATCTTTACAGGATACCTTATAAGGAAGTATCTTTCTGCATCTTTGTCCAGCAGTCTTCTATTAAATGAGTACAATGTTTCCCAGGAGTGCACGCTTTCTGAGTTGCTCAATCCTGTTTCAATTGAGAATTCTTTTATAGCTTCTGGCAGTATGCCGCGCCTTCTTAACGCCCGCAATGTTGCTAAGCGTATGTCATCCCATCCTGTGACTTTTTTTTCTTCTATCAGTTTTCTTATTTCCCGTCCCTGTGTCGGTGTGCCGTCAATCGAAAATCTTGCCTGCTCAAAAATCCATGGATGTTTGAAGCCTAGATAATCTCTTATCAAAGTTTGTATGCCTTTTCGCGCCTCAAATTCTTTGCTTCTCACTCTGTGCGTTATTTTTCTGTCTTCAACAGCAGCGGGCAAATCATAGTTTGGGTACACTTTATAGTTCTTTTTTGTTCTCGGATGTTTTTTGTCAATAATGCGCGCAAGCGTTGGGTCCCGCATGGCTGAGTCTGCTGAATTCATATTTCCTCTTAGGCGTAGAATTGCTTCGCCTTCTTTGAATGTCGTAAACATTTTTTTCCATAATAATAAATTTTCAGCAGAGCTATTAGTCTTCCTGCATTCGCAGTCTATCTTGCCCCATCTGTACTCCTTTACTTTTTCTGCTGGGCATGTGCACACATAGGCGTTTCCGTCCTTCACAAGTTTTTCCATGTAGCCATAGTATTCGTCAAAGTGATCGCTCATGTAATATACTTCATCCGGTTTTACACCGAGCCATTCCAAATCTTCAAGCATCGCGCTGTAGTATTTTGGGTCTGCCTTTTCCGGATTTGTGTCTTCAAAACGCAGTATAAATTTTCCATTATACCTTCTTGCGTATTCATGATTTACGAATATGCTCTTTGCATGGCCTATATGCGCATATTTGCTTGGCTCCGGTGGGAATGCTGTTGCAACTTTTTCCATTTCTGCGTTTGGCAGTGGAGGCAGGTGTTCCTCTTCTTTCTTCTCTTTTCTTTCCAATAATTCCGGCGCCAATTCATTCAATTTTTTCAGCTGCTGCTCAATTGTGAGCTTGTTTATTTCGAGGCATATTTTAGCGACTTCTTTTACTAATTCTCCAGCGCTTGGCTTAAGTTCCGGGTGTTCGCTTAACAGCTTGGATATAACCGCTCCTGACAGGGATTTTCCTTCGTGTTCAATTGCATTTTTCAGCGCCCATTTCTCTATATCCATAAATTATAAACATGCAAAATATATTTATAAATCAAACCACAGGGGTATACTTATGGTAAAACTACTAGTAACGTCAGACCTGCACGGCGATTTTGCGCAGGCAGAGCTATTGGCTAGAAAGGCGAAGAAGGAGAACGTAGATTTAGTCCTGCTCTGCGGAGACTTAAGCTTCTTTGGACGCGGTTTTGAAGGGCTTATAGGCGCTTTCAAAAAGGCGAATAAAAAGGTCATTATGATACCCGGCAACCACGATACTATTGCAACTACAGACTTTCTGGCGCAGTTGTACTCTCCTGGAACGTATAACATACACGGCTATTCTTTGAAAATAGGGGACATTGGGTTTGTTGGCGTAGGTAGCGAACACGGAATGGATGCAACATCAAAGAAAACGAGAGATTTGGTTGAAAAGAGTTTTCAGAAGCTGAAGGGTGTGAAGAAAAAAGTTCTTATAACTCACGTTGTGCCTGCTGATGAGAGGTATGAAGATTTAGGCATGGTTCTTGATAACGAGAGTGTGGAATTGAGAAAAATTGTAGATAAATTCAAGCCTGATGCTGTTTTCTGCGGGCATATGCACGAATTTGAAGGAATGAGCTTTAAGATAGGAAAAACGACTATTTACAACGTCGGTAGAAACGGCGATATTATTGAGTTATAAATTCCTTAATCTTTAAATCGTCAGCAAGCTTCTTTGGCATTACTGCGAAATATTTAGTCGGCCTCTCTATAACACCCCATTTCTTTTTGTAAGATTCGTCTCCTATACCTAAATCGTAGAATTTCTTTTTTCTTTCTATTGCTCCTTCAATATCTTTTTTCAGAAGAAAAGTTGGTATTGACCTATTTTTGTGTATCCTGTTCCACCAACAGCCGAAATAATATATAGTGTCACCATCTTCCATTGCTATATGCACTGCTATTAATTCGTCTCCTACATAGGCGCTTATAGTGCAGCACTTTTCTTTCCATATCTTCATTCTTCTGTTGAAATCCCTTTTATTTTCTTTCCACAATTCCAAGAACCAGCCCTTGCTTTTTTCCAGTGCGTCTTTTTCATTGAAGACTACTTTTACGTCTTCATTTTTCTTTTCAATACGCCTCAAATCTTTTTTTAAGTCACTGTTCAATTTCATGTTCGTTAAATCTATTACATTAGTTACTTTGTCTTTCTCATCAGATTCAAAACCTACTGTACAATTCGGGTGTATATCTTCCAGAAGAAATGGTTTCGGCAGCTCTTTCAGATTTATGTTTTCTAAACAAGAGTATGGCAGAAAAGGATAGTCTTTCCAGGTCCAATAACTGTTTCCCTTGCTAGAATTTACTTTAGAAAACTCCATTAGTGTTCACCCTGCCTGTGCCATTCCCAATATACTGCGAGTTCATGGCTTCTCCAATTTCCACCTATCATATTGAGGTACTCTCTCTCCTTCTGTGTTGCTACTATGTGCGCTTCGCTGTCCAGTTCAAGCCCAAATTTATCTACAAGGAACTTCTCTATTGTTTCATGCACGCACAAAGCCTTCATTGATTTATTTGCCATGTTTTTGTCAACAAATATTTCTTTTCTTCTTCTGCTCCACTCCGCTACATGATCCTCTTTCTTTACTATAACTTTGTCGGATATTCTATGCCCGAAGAAGGTCAGTGATATTTTTCCGTCGAAGAACTTGATGTTTTTGACCGGGTATTTTAGAAGTATTTTCACGAATGCTCTGTGAAGCTCGCCGTTTTTCACCATTAAAAATTTTATACACCCAAAGCTTTTAAATACCTATTTTTTGTTTCAACATTAAAGTTAATGAGCCAATGAAATGAGGTGAAACAAATGGATGAACAAAAAGTATACGAAATTGTAGAAATTGCCAGGAGTACAGGTAGCGTAAGGAAAGGTACTAATGAAGCTACAAAAGCTCTTGAACGCAAAAAAACAGTTTTAGTTGTTTATGCATCTGACGTTACTCCACCAGAGATAGTTATGCATTTGCCGCTACTTGCGAAGGAGAAGGATGTTCCCCTAGCAAAAGTTTCCAGCAAAGACAGGCTTGGTGTAGCAGCGGGATTAAACCGTGGATGCGCTGCAATTGCAATTCTTGACGCTGGAGAAGCAAAGAAGCAATTGGAGAAATTGTTATCTGAATCAAAACAGTGATTTGAATGGGTTCCAAGAAAAAGATAGAAGGTAAAGAAGAGAATAGAACAGAAGAAAAAGGACTAGTTGTGGCTTTTGGAGACGATGAGGCTTTAGCAGAATTTGGCGGGGGTATACCTTCAGAAGTGGTTGAAATAGTTGGTAGAACCGGAACTCGAGGCGAAGCAACGCAGGTAAGATGCAAAATTCTTGCAGGAAAGGATATTAAGAAAGTTCTTAGGCGAAATGTAAAAGGGCCTATAAGATTAGGCGATATTTTGATGCTTAAAGAAACTGAATTGGAAGCAAGTTCGCTTAAAGGAGGAAGAAAGAGTTGAGATGCGGTTTCTGCGGAAAGGAAATTGAACGCGGCACTGGCAAGATTTACATACAAAATGAAAGAAAAATTCCATTCTGCAGCAAAAAGTGTGAAACAAATCTTATTAACTTCAACCGCAATCCTAAGAAAGTAAAGTGGGTCGTTAAAAGGAAGAAGTGAGGCAAATGCCTGAAAAAAGGGTCGTTTTTACAAAAAGGCTTGGTGATAGAGTAGCCAAGAAAATGGAGAAGACAATACTCAAGAGAATCGGCTGGGCAAATCCGATGATAGAGTGCAGCGAGGAAATTGAAATTATTATAGACTCTCCTGAAGAGGACTTTAAAGATACCTTGAAGCACTTGGAAGAGATTGCAAAAGAGAATGAATACGAAATTCAAGTGATAGACGCATGATAGAAAAGACTTTGGTCCTTGTGAAGCCAGATGGCGTACAAAGAGGACTTATAGGCGATATAGTAAAGCGATTTGAACAACGCGGGCTCAAAATTGTCGGCATGAAAATGGTCTGGGTGGACAAGAAGTTTGCTGAAAAGCACTATACTGAAGATATAGAAAAAAGGAGAGGCAAACGCGTTCGTGAAATGCTTCTTGATTTATTAGTTGAAGGTCCTGTTGTTGCAATGGCAGTTGAAGGCATACACGCAATTGAAGTTGTAAGAAAAATAGTCGGCGATACAGAACCTTTGAAAGCTTTGCCAGGCACAATACGCGGAGATTTTGCGCACCATTCATTTGATTTCTGCAATGAGAAAGATATCGTTGTGCGCAATTTGATACATGCTTCTTCAAATAATGAAGACGCTAAGAATGAGCTCGCTTTGTGGTTCAAAGCCAGCGAGTTGCACTCTTACCACCGCGCTGAAGAAAGGCATGTAATTGTTTAACAATGTTTATGACTAATCGTTATTTGAGCTATTTAGATATAATCTCCATAATCTTAATTTTAGTAGTAGTATATTTATCGCCCCAGAAAGAACTATTAGTTTTACATAAAAATGAATTTAATTATACTTTGCTGACAAATCATTTTGTTCACGATGCGCCTGACCACTTATTAAATTCCATTTCTTACTTTGTGATTCT
>CAYMQE010000001.1:21741-25956 GCA_964392695.1 Candidatus Woesearchaeota archaeon
TTGATAAGTTGTTATTTAGGAAAATCCTTATTAGCGCCATAACCTGGCTGCCTATAATTTTATCTTTGATTTGGCTTCAATTCAACGAAAAATATGAGAGAGCTGTGGGTTTTTCTGGAATTAATGCTATACTTACTGGAAGCGCGTTTTTTCTGCGCAAAAATCTCGATATTCGAATTAAGAATGATTTTATAAAATGGTTTTGTATCTGGGCGTTCTCAATTTTAAATCTAGCAATTATATTTTTGGAGCCAGATATTAACATTATCGCACATGTTTTTGGGTTTGTTTTCGGGTATTTTTTAACTAGGTACTTACACCGGTCTATCACATAACTTAAATATTTTCTATTCCTATAAATTTGCATGGTGCGAGTTATACCGGACATACAATTATTGAAAGTGCCTGTGATAGACAACGGCGAGAAATTAGTCAATCTTAGAAGATACACTAATGGTATACTATTCTACGCTGATGAGTATTTTTCTGAGGGATGCTATGCTAGAAAAACTATTGCTCAATTGTTGCAAAGGGCGCAGTCTTATTTGCCTGAAGACTATAGATTGTTGGTTATTGACGCCTATAGATCAATGACCGTTCAAAGAAAACTGTTCAATAGATTTTTTAGAGCCACTAAGCGCAGCTATCCTTATTGGAGCGACGAAAAAATTGCGAGGGAGTCGAATAAATGGGTGTCAAATCCAGATATGTTAGTTCTACATCCCACAGGTGGTGCTGTTGATATTACTGTGGCTGGACCCGATGGTAAAGAGCTTGAAATGTCCATTGAAGAGGAGGATGAGTTTAATGTTGCACAGCAGAAGAAATTTTCGCCTACCTATGCAAAAAATCTTCCATTAAATATAAGAAGGAATAGAAATATATTAATTAAGGCAATGGAAAAAGCGGGCTTTGTAAATTATCCTCTTGAGTGGTGGCATTGGGATTATGGTGATAGCTATTGGGCAGCGGTTAAAAAAACGCACGCTATTTATGATGTGATTTGAATATGACTTTAGAAAATAAAATTGGGCCTATTGGACCTATTGTGACTATAAGTGATACCGCTTACCAGAAAATTATGGATATTATTAAACAACAGCGTGTAGAAGGGCTGTTCTTTAGAATATACGTTCAACCAAGTGGTGGATTACAATTTGGTATGGCGCTTGATTCTAGGTTGTCAGACGACGATTACTATTTTAAAATTAAAGACTTGGATGTTAGAGTTGATAGAATAAGTATTGATTATGTTATGGGCGCAAGCGTTGACTATATAGAAGACAGCGAAAAAAAGGGTTTTCAAATAAGTTCGCCTGCATTAGATGCGCTTAGAGAATCTTCTAAATCTTGCGAATCCTGTTCCGGTGATGCCGGCTGCTGTTCGTAACGCTTTGATTTTTTATTCAATAGCCATTTGGCAAGAGCTACTGTAGTGAAATAGCGGAAACCAATGGAAAAAGCCCAATAGATTGATAATGTATTCTCTAAAGATTTCTGTTGTATATTGTACGCTGTGAAATCAATATCCTTTATGATTGGCGCATTATCCAGAAAATATCCAACTAACTGATACTTTTTAATTACAATAAAGGCGCCCAAGCTGATAGATGCGGACTTTACAATTTCTTCTAGTCTCTTCATTGCCACATACACTTGTTTTGTACACAGCCGCACGTTACACCATACTTCATGTCGTCGTAGCATTCCTTGTATTCGCACGTTGTAATTATTTCGCCACTTTCTGTATTTCCACACACCTGGTTGGAGCATCCTCCTACTAAACAATCAAGATTCGAATTACAGGCATTGAAGGATGAAGTGCCGCAGAATCCTCCCAAGTCTTTTTGTTTATCTGTCTGCAATTGCGATACGCAGGCTAATGTAAAAAGCAATGCCAGTAAGTATTTCATACATTCTCATAGATTACCAATCTTTAAAAAGGTGCAGGAAGTCCATATTTTGTGATGAGTCATGACAACTGCTATTCGCTGTCCGATAATTACTGTACTGGGACATGTAGATAGCGGTAAGACTAGCCTTCTTGATAAAATACGTTCCACTTTAGTTGGTGTAAAGGAAGTAGAAAGAATAACCCAGCATGTTGGGGCGTCTGAGATACCAATTGATACTATAAAAAAAGTCTGCGGAAGCTTATTTGAGAAGATAGGTTCAAAAATAACTTTACCCGGAATTTTGACTATAGATACGCCTGGGCACGAAGCTTTTACCTCGCTGCGCGAACGCGGTGGAAGCATAGCTGATCTGGCTATTCTTGTTGTAGACATAATGGTAGGAATGCAGCAGCAGACTAAAGAAGCTATTCAGATTCTAAAAAGTTTCAAAGTGCCATTTGTTGTAGCAGCGAATAAAGTGGATATTGTGCCTTTCTGGAAGAGCTCAAAGAATAACAGCGTCACAGAATCTTTTAAAATTGAGAATGCAGAAACGATGCGAATTTTAGATGAAAAAGTTTACACCATTGTTGGAGAACTAAGTGCATTGGGAATAAGAAGCGAAAGGTTTGACAGAGTTTCTGATTTTACCAAAGATGTGTCCATTATACCAACTTCTGCAATAACAGGCGAAGGCATAAGCGAACTGTTGATGGTTCTTACAGGCCTTGCGCAAAAATATCTTGAAGAGCAGTTGAAAATAAATGTTGAAGGCAATGCTAAAGGCACTATTCTTGAAGTTAAGGAGACGAAAGGATTAGGCAAGACAATAGATGCTATTATCTATGATGGAACTTTGAGGAAGACAGATACTCTTGTGATAGTAGGCAGAGACAAGCCGATTGTTACCAATATACGCTCATTGCTGAAGCCCGCACCGTTAAGCGAAATAAGAGATAAATCAACAAAATTCAACAGCGTTGATGAAGTGCACGCCGCAGCGGGTGTGAAAATCGTTGCGCCTAACATAGAGGAAGTTATACCTGGCATGCCTTTTGAAGCCGCAGCAACAAAAGAAGATGTAGAGCGCATAACAGCAGATTTCCAGAAAGAAATTGGCGGTATGAATATACATGTTGACAGCGAAGGTATTGTTCTAAAAGCAGATACTCTTGGAAGCCTTGAAGCTCTTATCAAACTTTTGAAGCAAAACAATATACCTGTTTCATATGCGCAAATAGGCGACGTGACGCAGAATGACGCAAAGCGTGCTTTATTTATGTCAGGAAAGAATGAATTTTTTGTTTGCATCCTGGCGTTTAATGTAAAAATTACAGATGAAGCAAAATCTTTTGATTCTGTGAAAATAATTGACAGCAAAGTTATCTATCACTTAATTGAAGAGTATAATAAATGGAAGAACGGCATTATTGAAGACAGAAGAGCTAAAGAATTGCAAAGGATTGTTTTCCCTGCTAAAATAACAGTATTGCCTGGCTATTTATTCCGCCAGTCAAAACCTTGCATCACCGGTGTTGAAGTTCTATTAGGCAAGATAAAGAGCGGTTACGAATTGATAAATTCCTTGGGCGAAGTAATTGGAAAAATATCCAATGTGCAGGATTCCGGCAAGCAAGTTAAAGAGGCGAAAATAGGCGACCGTGTTGCAGTTTCAATAGATGGTGCGCACTTCGGGAAGAATTTGAATGACAACGATATACTTTACACGCATGTTAATGTAGAGGATTATCAGTTAATGAAAACAAAATTGAAATCTCTTTTGACTGAGGATCAAATCGCAGCAATGCGCGAAATTCTTGAAATTTACAAGAAGAAAGATCCTTTTTGGGGTAGCTAAGATGGAAAATAAATTGTGCGTTACTATAGCTGTAAAAAAGGGGAAGGAATTTTTACTTTTGCGAAGAGCAAAGCATGATACTAATCCTGGATTATGGGAATTTCCAGGTGGTGGTATTGAATCTTATGATTTATCTGCTGAGAAAGCTGCAATTAGAGAATTATTGGAGGAAACCGGATTAGCTGCAAGCAATATTACAAAATTGAAATTCAATGAAAGAATTGATGATAAAAAAACAAAAAAAATAATTGTGTTTCATTTTTTAACCGAAGTTTCAGAACCTCATATTGTCCTTTCAGATGACCATGATTCATTTAAATGGGTGGAGAAGAAAGATATATTATCGATGACACCCTCTTCTGAAGTAGGCACCGATTCCTACATGTTGCTTAAAGGGCTTTCTTAAACTCCTCAAAAGACTTGCAATTAATTATATTTTCTTTTATCGCCCAGCCTCTGCGC
>CAYMQE010000002.1:0-19032 GCA_964392695.1 Candidatus Woesearchaeota archaeon
ATTGCTGGAGGGAAAGGCGCTAATCTAGCTGAAATGTACAACAATAAACTTCCTGTGCCAAATGCCTTTGTCGTTTCAGCAGACACTTATTTGGAATTCATAACTAAGGTGGATATAAAGGAGGATATAGAAACTCTTCTGAAAGATCTTGATGTAGACAATACTAAACAGCTTAACGATAGAACCGCTCAGATAAGGCGTTTGATAGTAAGTTCCAAGATACCGGATGAAATAGCACAGTCAGTTAAAGATGCGTATTTAGCGTTGGAAGCTGGTGGTCCGGAAAGAGTCACACAAGTAGGACTAAGTTTGTTAAGAACAAGTACTGAAAAACCTTTTACAGCAGTTCGCAGTTCTGCAACTGCTGAAGATTTGCCTGAAGCGAGCTTCGCTGGACAGCAAGAGACATATCTTAATGTCAAAGGAACGAGCAACATAATCGATGCAATACGAATGTGCTGGGCGTCATTGTTCACGTCAAGGAGCACTTTCTACCGCGAGAAAAATAATTATCAGCATATGAACGTCAAGATAGCGGTAGTTGTGCAGAAAATGGTGGACAGCGAGAGAGCGGGTGTTGCATTCACAGCAGATCCATTAACTGGCGAAGCTAAAATAACAATTGAGGCAGGCTGGGGATTAGGTGATATGGTGGTAAGCGGTAAAGTAACGCCCAACCATTATGTCGTTGATTATAATTCCTTGGCTATACTAGAGAAAAAAATCGGAAGGCAGGAGATGATGAGCATACGCGACCCAATGACTGGAAATTCAATTATAGCAGAGGTTGCGCCTTCCAAGAGAGAGGCGTCGGTTCTTAGCGATAATGAACTTGTAGTGTTATCGCGAATTCTTAAAAAGGTGCATGAACACTATAATGCTCCGCAGGATATAGAGTGGGCTTATGACGATGGCAAGTTTTACATGGTGCAAACCCGGCCTGTAACAACTATAGGAAAAGTGAAAGAAGCTGTAGTGATAGAGGGCGAAGAAATATTAAGCGGACTTCCTGCGTCTCCAGGAGTTGTTTCTGGAAATGTGAGAGTGTTGGAGGACCTGAACAAAGCGGTTTTGGAGTTCCAGCAAGATGAGATATTAGTCACGAAAATGACAGATCCTGATTATGTTCCTCTGATGCAGAAAGCGAGAGCTATAATAACCGACGAAGGAGGTACGACAGCGCACGCTGCTATAGTCAGCAGAGAGCTTGGCATACCCTGCATCGTTGGCACGCTGAAAGCGACAAAGATTCTGAAGACTGGACAGATAATAACTGTGAACGCAAATACCGGCAAAATTTATCAGGGAGCACTGCAACAGCAGGCTGTTGCCGCAGAAGAGCCTACGATAGACTACAGCAACCTAGCAAAAATAGAAACTAAGACAAAGATTTACATGAACTTGGGTATACCTGACAAAGCAGCTGAATACTCTCGTCTTCCAGTTGATGGCGTTGGACTTATGCGCGAGGAATTCATTATTGTTTCCAAATTGAAGGAGCATCCTCTTTACTTAGTTGAGAATGGGCATGGACAGAAATTTGTTGATGTTCTTGTTGATGGCATTTCAAGAACATGCGATGCTTTTGCTCCGCGTCCTGTAGTGCTGAGATTTTCAGATTTCAAGACGAATGAATACAAGAATATGCTCGGCGGAGAAAAATACGAACCAAAAGAGGAGAATCCGATGATTGGATGGCGCGGTATATCAAGATACATCTCACCGGCTTATGAAAAGGCATTCCGCCTTGAATGCAAAGCAGTGCGTATTGTTAGAGAAAGATACAAAAATCTTTGGGTTATGCTTCCATTCGTCAGAACTGTTGATGAGGTTGTTAAAGTTAAGAGGATAATGGCTGAAGAAGGCCTTGCTGAATCAAGTGACTTTAAAATATGGATAATGGCAGAAGTGCCAAGCAATATCTTTTTGGCTGAGGAATTTGCAAAACATTGCGATGGCTTCAGCATAGGGAGCAATGATTTAACGCAGTTGATTTTGGGTGTTGATAGAGATTCTGCTACATTGGCAGAAACAAAAATGTACACTGAACAAAATGATGCAGTTAAGAGGGCAATTTCTCAGCTGATAAAAGCGGCGCATGAATATGGAAAGACCGTGAGCATCTGCGGACAAGCGCCAAGTGTCTATCCGGAATTTGTGGAATTTCTTGTCAACAACAAAATAGACAGCGTCAGCATAAACCCGGACGCTGTGATGAAAGTTATGCAGAAAATTGCAGACGCAGAGAAAGAAATGGCGAGCTACGAAGTGCCTGCATCAGAACCCGAGTCTATTCCATCACCGCCTGCTATAGAAGAGGAACAGCCTTCTTACAAAGTTGAGGAAGAAGAGGAATCGCCGTCTTACAGAGTTGAAGACGAAGAGGGTCCTATAGGCTATAATTACGCAGATGAGGCGAGTTCAGAGAAGCCGGAAGAAAACAACGAGGACCCACTAGACTTTTTCGGATTTAAGAATTAATTCTTTGCTTTGACTAATGCTTCCTGGTCGCCAGCTTTGATTACTATGTTAATCACAAGATTTACTATTTCATTTACTATTGGATTTTCTCTATTTAGCTTATACATTTGAGTCCTGCCAACTTTTCTTGTTTCAATTATTATATCTTTCTTCAGGAAATCCTTTATAACAAACTGCAAAGTCGTTCTTGCAACACCTGTTTCTCTGAAAATATCGCTTGAGTTATAGTCATACAAATCGTTTTCTATAAAAAACTCCAGCACTCTTGTTATTGGACTGCCCCCAAAGTATTCTCTGAATATAGTTCGTTCTTTCATTTAATTTCACTTTATTTGTATGTTATGCAAGCATCTGAACATACTCATCTATCTCTCTCTGCGTTATGAAGCAGCCGGAGAATTTCAGCGCCCAAAGCATACCCTCTAAATATTCTTTTCTTGCATTCGGCACCTCGCTCTTCAACTTGTTTATTTTTTCATCAAAAAGCCCTTTGTCAAATGCAACTGCGACTAATTCCACGCTTCTTAGTACGTGCTGAAACCCTATGAGTTTCATAAGTTCTTTGTGTTTTTCAGAGTCAAACCTGATTCTTTTGTGAAAGCGCATTGACAAATTTTCCAGCAGGTCTTCTGGCGCTTCAAGCAGTTGTCGCGACACGCGTTCATCATTCAGAACAGCCCTTGCTTTCAGTTTTTTCGCAAGTGCGAAGATTTCAGCTTCGCCCCTGTGTATTATATTCAAATTATTTCCATTGATATTAAAAACCGAATTTGCCAATTCTAAAATTTTATTTGAAGTTTCTTCTATTTCTTCGTCGTATTCTATCTCAAGAATTCCGTCTTTTACATATTCTTCCACATTCATGGCGGCGAATTTAAATTTTACAGAATTCAACGGATTTCTGAAAACTTCATCGTACACAGTTTTTGAAATTACAAATCTTATTTTTCCATTTTTCAGTTTTCTGAATATTTCGAGCATGCCGTTCATGCTTAATGAAATAATGGTTGCTGAATCAACTACTACTATTTCCATTTACTTGAAGACCTCTTTGGCAAATTTGAATTTGTGCTTGAGCGTTTTGTGGTCAACTTCCGAGACTTCTGTTTCAATGCTTCCGCCTATGTATCCCATTAATTCCCATTGCGTTATGCCTAAAGTTTCAGCAACGCGGCCTATACTTATACCATGTGCAACCATCTTGCTGCCTTTCTTTATTTTAGCGGCGTTGATGACATACTCCAAATGGTGGCTGTATTCTTTGTCTATGCGCAGTATATCCTGCGTCATCTTCTCCAGCGCTTCGTGGTAATTTACCCAGTCATCATTCTTGGCGCTGGTGATTGCGTCGTCTATATAACCGCCACACAATATGCAGAATTTTCCTTTTTTAGTTATCTCCGGCATCTTTTTCAGCGTCTTTCCGAGTGCGTATGTAATGACTGCTAGAGCTATTGTGTTCTCATCCTGATAAATGCTTGCAGAATGTATTATGTGGTCGCTCCATTCAAGTATCTTGTCGCCGTCGCCTTTGTCAAGAAACTTTTTAACATTTTTCAGAACGTCTATTACATCCTTTTTTATCTCTGCTGACATCTGCATAATATAGAGACCGCATTGATAGCTAATAAATATTTACAATCTTGTTACCATAAAATCCTTTGCAGCTACTGTTTCAGGGAATATTTCCTTTGCTTCTTTCAGCAATTCATCCACTTTGTTGTATCTCTGCGAGAAGTGCGTTAGAATTAGCCTTTTAACGCCTGACCTTTTCGCCAGCTCCGCTGCTTCAACGCTGGACAAGTGTTGTCTATCTTCCAATTTCTTTTTGTCTTCCTTTGAATAAGTGGATTCGCACACTAAAACATCTGCTCCTTTACAAAAATTTTCCGCTTTCTTTTCCATTGTAAAATCAGTTAAGTAGGCGATTGTTCTGCCAGGAACTTCTATTGTGCCCCTTTCAGCAGTTATTTTTTTGCCTTTCCAGACTATATCTTTCCCTTTCTGCAAATCGCCAAGCACTTTGTCCTGCTTAAGCCCGAACTTTTCTAAATATTCTAGATTTATCTTTCGGCGGGAATTTTCAATGAATTTGAATCCTAAACATGGCACATTATGTTTTAAATTTATTGCACTCACACTGAAATTGTCACCTTTCATTATTGTTGTTTCTTTGGCGCAAATTGCTTCTTTGGCATTTACACCAAAGGTTTTGCGGAAGATATAAGTGCTCATAATATATCCAACTCTTCTTTCAGTTTCTTCAGGGCCGTATATATCTAATTTTTCTACCCTATTCGTCGCACTCATAGATTGTATAATACCGCCGAGCCCTAATGAATGGTCGCCATGCCAGTGGCTTAAGAATATATTATTAATTTTATATGGACTTATTCCAGCTACTCTCATTTGTCTTTGCGTGCCTTCTCCACAGTCAAAGAGACTATAATTTCCTTCATATCTAAGCAGCACCGAGGCGTGATTTCTATCTTTTGTTGGAAACATTGATGATGTGCCGAGAAATGTTAGTTCTAGTTGCATACGCCCGCTATTTGGTTCCTTAATTTCTTGCTGCTTAATTCCACCATTTCTGTGACTTTCTTTTTGTTTTCTTCAAATGAATGGCCTAAATTACCTGAGAATCTTTCTACAAGCGATTTTGCAGTTCTTTTTACTCTTATAGTTCGTATTCTGCCCATGACGGTTCTTAATCTGAAGTCTATTTAAATACCTTTCTTGTTATGCTAGATAAGAAACAATTTAAATGCATTCAAGCTTTACTTAATTATGACTTCAGAACTTGCGGCTTTTTTGGTCGTTTTTCTGATATTTATCGCCCTTTACAGCATGTATCCCGGTGTTAGATACCTTACTTACTCTATTATTTTACTCGCTGTAGGCTTTATACTTTTCAAGCTTTTAGTAAAGCAATATGACGAATACGAGCGCGGTATAATCTTTCGCATGGGCAAATTCAATAGAGTTGCCGGTCCAGGGTGGTCTATTGTGCTTCCTTTCTTTGAAAAAGAGTTTTCCAAATTGGATGTGCGTACTCATATGGTAAGCATTTCAGTTCCATACGCATTTACAAAAGATGACCTTAAGCTTGCTTTGGACGGCGTGCTATATTACAACATTGCTAATCCTGACAAAGCTGTCCTGAAGATAGACAACTATCAAAAAGCTCTTTCTGAGTTGATTGTCAGCGAGGCAAGAAATGTAATAGGCAATATGTACATGCGGGAGCTATTTACAAGTCTTGGCAAGTTGAACGATCTTATAGCAGATGCAGTAAGACACAACAGCTGGAATTGGGGGTTGAATGTGTCCACGGTGCAGTTGAAGAGCCTTGTACCTTCAAATGAGATAGTTGTTGCGATGCAGCAGAAGGAGATAGAAGCTCAGCAGCTGCAGGCGCAAAGATTCCGTGCAGAAGCACAGAAAATAGTGGTTGAGGCGCTTGGCGAAGCTGCAGGCAAGCTTGACAACCGCGCTATGATGTATTTCTATTTGAAAGCTCTTGAGGAAGTTGGCAAAGGACAAAGCACTAAAATAGTCTTTCCGATGAAGTTCTTTGATGTAATGGAAAATGTGGGCAAGACGATACCAGCTTCTTTGAGTGCAGCAGGCATGTCGAACTTGAAGATAGATGATATAATTAACTCGGTTAAGAACGCTATTTCAGCGCCTTAACGATTCTGTGGATATTTTTATCGCTGAACTGCTGTCTAACTGAAAGATTTTTAACAGATCCTCCTTTGTCTTCATTTGTCTTTTAGGAAGTCGCAGATGACTATGCCGATATTGTGCTCAGCTTCTATTTCAATTGCTACTGTTCTGTCTATCTTTATCATGCTGGCATTTTGCAGCGCCTGTTGCACATCTCTTTTTACGCCGTCGTACATTTCAATAAATTTGGCACAGACATCGTTGGGTGAACTCATAACGAAGCCTGCGCCGTGGAACATTGCTTGAATTATGACTTCCTTTATTGTCAGATAATTATTCTCAGCCGAGCAGTGCAGAAGAACATAGTCAATGACTCTTTTCAGCGATTCTATATATTTTGGCTTTCCATGCTCCCACTCCCATTGCACAAGAAGTTCTTTTAGGTTCGTATAATTTTTTACTCGCCCTTTGTGCAGGTAATCATTTATAGATTCTTTCCACAGCGAGTAAAAATCCTCTGCAACATATTCCCTTATTAATGTCATGCATTTCTTTTGTCTTTACCTATTTAAATGGAAAAAGATAGAACGCTTCCGGTATTCCGCTAATACCTAAGAGTAATGCTACATAGACTTGCTAATAAAGTTTATAAATGGTTGGTATTGTCTAGGATATATGACAAAACCACGACTATTAGTATTGGTAAGAGAATTATCTGATTTTCAAGTAGATTCTTTATCTTCACTTCTTGGTTCAAGACTAGCAGGAGTAGAAGTAAATGGATATTGTGCATTGCCATATTCTGCTGATTCTCTATTGAATTGGGCTGTATTGGGAGAAAGTACTTACCAAGACAAATTTTTGGAAGGTGTTCAACGAGGATGTGAATTATACGTAGGAATAAAAACGCCTGAAGGAGAGTATGCAGGTACAAAAACTAAAGATGGAAAATTTGATATTTATCAATTAGGTGAACGTGGTTTTGATTTAGCTAAACAAAAAGGTATTCCAGCAATTCTTTTAGATAATTATGACCAACGTACTATTTGTGATTTTGTGCAAGATCAAACAGAATAAACATTTTTAGCTGAAGCCTCATTATACTTTTTATCCCAAAAAATTATTGCAACTAACAACTATTAAGCAAGATAATAATCTAATCACTAAATATTTTCTTAATGGCGAGGTCAATAACTCTCTTGCCTATTGTTTTCATCTCTTTTCTCTCCGTCATATACTCTCTGACTTTTTTATTCTGCATGAATGCTAAAGCCATAACAGAGATTATCCAGCTGGAGATTATGAAAGAAAAATTGTGGTAATTCTGCAGTGCAGTTCCAACTAAATTCATTTTTAGAATAGCATTATGATAGCCGAGCAGCAATCCGAACATCAGCATCATTGAGAAGTTTTTGTTTTTAACGCGGTCTGACAAGCCGATAATTAATCCATTTGTCGCGAATAATAAATTGAAAATGACTATTACAGCATCAACTGCAAGAGAATAATTGACGAAATTATACCCGAAGTATAAATGATAAATAGCGCTCAAAAAATAAAATCCTACTATTGCGCCGAAGATATTGTAATCCTCTTTTTTTGAGTAAATATTGACTATAAATAGTATAAGCAGAGATACAGCTATTGCAACGACTTTTATGTACATGTCAAGCGCTGAAGAATAAAGAGCATAGAGAATGACTAGAATAGCTATTAGACTTATAACAGGACTGAAGACCACTCTCCCACTTTTATTTCCGAGGAGCAGGACAAAACCCGCCCAGCCGGAAATGAAATCTTTTACCACCAGAAAACTGACTATATTGACTAGCGATATAAACCCCAAATAGAATAGAGATAATAGCAGATTTTCATAGGGATAATTAAGCAGGAAAAGTGTTATAGAGAGTAAAGTAAATATAGTCACAAATAATCTGCCGCCGATAAACCATACTGCAGCTAGGACAAATCCTGTTGCTATTGCTGTTTGTATTTTTGAGTCCAAAGTGAAATAGCCCAGGTAGCTTAGTGTGCCAAGCGCAATCAAAAACGCTGTGAATAGTGTTATGGCAAGCCATTTTTTTTCAGTCAAATTTTTGAAGCCGCTGAATAGCACCCTCTTTGCGTACCAGTAAACGCCTTGTTCTACAAAAGACATAATTATACAAATACATTATTGTTTAATAAAGAATATGGCAAAGACAGATTATTTCAACAGGTATTTTGGCTATTACATAACTGCATTAGCTGTAATTTTACTTATTCTTAGCCTGCTCTCTTTTACAAAATTCGGAGAGGAAAATGAATTCGCATTTGAATTTTTGATTTTGACAATAACTATACTGTTTATTGTGGAAGTTATTTATAACGGCTTAAGAGCTAGAAATAAAATAAAATTTTTGGAAAGCTCATATTTTGATATACTTACGCTTCTGCCGTTTGAATATTTGTTTGGCTTAGTATTCCGGCTTCCATTTTTTTCTGCTTTAATTAAAACCACTCCAGAGGCGCTTGCTTTGGAAGTTGAGGTTATTGATGAAGCAAAAGAGGCTTATCAGCGAGTTAAGTCGCAATATTCTCGTTTTAGACGCATTTACGAAGAGTTTAAACTTAAATTTAGAGAGTATAAGTTGATTGCAAAGCGCGTTGTTATCTTGTCTTTGAAGGAAGCAAAAGTTGTAAAACGAATTCCACGGCTATTCAGAGTTGTTAGAGTTTCTTTTTTGGCCAAACGGAAACACGAGAAAGCTAATCTGCTGAAACTTATGAAATCCAAGAAAAGATAGATAAATCTAAGTGTCTATACAATAGATATGCGTATTTGGTCTCTATTACTAATTTTTATGCTGTTTAATATAGCAGAGGGCGCGTCTATCTCTCTGCTTACTTCTGTTGAGGAAACAACACTCGGCGGGACTGTTTCCATACACTATGAATATTCTGAAGCTATTACAGGCAATATCAAGCTGACTGCGAATAATTTAACATTCATAGACGCTGACATCACTGATATTTTAGTAAAAGAAGACTATATATGGAAGGTAGGCAATACACCAGCAGGCTCTTATGAAATAAGCTTTGTTGTGACGCCGGATGGTCTTTCATCACAGCAGGCGAGCGAGGTTGTAAAAGTAGCTCCGCAAGTAGCTATAGACCTTACAAAACAAGAGCTTCCAATACTTGCTTTTTCAGGCGAAACGAACAACACTTTGAATATAACGAATGCCGGAAATGTAGAGGTCAATGTCAGGCCGCAATTTATTCAGACTCCTGCTTCAGACGTTGCTATATCCCCAACACTATTTAATTTGAAAGTAGGCGAGTCAAGAGAAATTCTTGTTTCTGTAGTGATACCTTCTTCAGATTATAATTTCACTTTGAAGTTTGTAGGCGAGTCTCCAACTGACGAAACGCTTACTGACGCTGAAAATATTTTTGTGAGGATATACAAGCCAATTTCTGATATTAAGTGGAATGTTACCGATTTTTACGAAGGCGCTGACAATTCGACTATGGTCTCTATGGAGCTTGCAAACAACGGCAATTTTGAACAAACTTTACTTTTTATATTGAAAACATTTTCAACTGAAAAAACTAAATTATTCCAGCAGAATGTGACGATGGGTTATAATTCAATACAAAAATTAAATGTGACTATTCCAACAGCTGACAAAATCTATCAGATTGAACTTTTCTACAAAGACGGCTTGAACCAGACGGTTAAGGAGGTGAAAAAATTCTCTGTTGTTTTTGGCATTTCAGTTCCTGAACTCGCTATCAAGACATTTACATTTATTTTTGGAAATTCAACTCTTCGCGGCATGTTTTTGTCCGCTTTATTCGTTGTCATTCTACTCGCATTCTTTAAATTTATGAAGCGCATCTTCAGAAGAAGATTAAGATGAAAAAAAAGAGCAAGATTTATCTGAAGTACTACATGACCTCTTTGTCTTTATTACTTCTTGTTTTAAGCCTATTATCTTTTACAGAGTTTGGCGAAAGATACTATCTAGAATTTGAAGTAGCTATCTGGATAATCGCTGTAATCTTTATTATAGAGCTTCTTTACCGCTTCGTACATGCAAAGAAAAAGTTAAATTTTCTTAAAAATTCCTACTTTGATATTATTACCATATTCCCATTTGAGTACCTATTCGGCACATTTTTCAGACTGCCTGTAATTTCTAGTCTATTTAGAAGAATAAATCTTAGAACGATTTCTACGCAGACTGAATTATTAACCAACGTGCAGGGTGTTGTTCAAAGCGCAGAGGAGGAAATGTCTTTTGTTGATGATTTTGTCAATTTGGTAAAGTCTAAAATTTTCAAAATTCTTAGACTGTTTAGAGTTTTCCTTCTTGTGAAAAATAAGGGTAAAAAACGCCGTTAACTAATTATTTTCCAGCAACCAATTCTATTATATCTCTGCTTTTCAAAGGAGTATCTTTTCCCAGGAGTTTCTTTGTTCTGACGTCAATTGCCTTGACAAAGTTGTCGCCAAAATCTGTGTGCAGGAAAAATGCGAAATCTAATGCTGTAGTACCCTTTGGCAGAAGGAAGCAGTCAGGCAGTACTCTGCCTTGCTTGTCTGTCACATCTTTTGTGCTTCCAGGGAATATTGCAATGTATTCAAGCAGTTTGAAAACAGCGTCGTCCAGACACTGCTGAACCCCTGTGCTTCCGAATTTGTCTAAGACGTTTTCCTTTACAAACCGCAGAGCCTTTTCCTGCTGAGCATTTAATTTTCCTATGACCGAAAATTCTCTGTCGCCTGGAGCGTATGTTATCAAGCCTTGCTCTTTTGCTTTTCTCAATACTAATTCACTTTCTGTGCTGGTGGGTATTATCTCTAAATCTTTTCTTTCTTTTCTAATTTTCTCGAAATTTTCCCATCCTGTTTTCGTGTCTAATTTATTTGCTGCAATTATCATTGGTTTCGTAGCTTTTCTGAAGTATCTTGCCATAATCAGCATATCTTCGTCATTCCATTCTTTGTAGCTTTTATTCGGATACGGCGCATTTTTTGCCATTTCTGCTGTTACCATTAGTCCACTTAGTTGTTTTCCAACTGCTTGTATCACTGCTTCCTGTGCCATGCTTTTTTTATGTATATCTGTCCAGACTCTTTTTAGTACATCCATGAACCAATAGTCCAGCTCTTCCTCTAAAAATTCTATATCTTTGATAGGATCGTGCGACCCTAATGGAACAACTTCTCCGTCGCTGTTTGTGCCTCCGCTGAAGTCCACAATATGAATTAACGCATGCGCCTGTCTTAAATCGTCTAGGAATTGATTTCCCATGCCTTTGCCTTCATGCGCTCCAGGCACAAGGCCGGCGACGTCTAATAGTTCTACAGGCACGTATCTTGTACCGTTCAGGCATACGCCTTCCCGCGGGTTGCAGAACTTCTTTTTTAATTCTTCATGCACGCATTTTACTCTTACAAAGCCAGCGCCTCTATTAGGCTTTATTGTAGTGAAAGGGTAGTTGGCTATTGCTACGTCCATAAGCGTAGCCGCTTTGAAGAATGTGCTCTTTCCTGCGCTTGGCTTTCCAACTAAGCCTATGAGTAATGACATGACTTAGACGATAAATTTATGATTTAAAAAGTTGGCTAAATTCTTTTTGTCGCTACCACTTTTACAATTAAATTGTTTCCGCAGTTGTCGCAGAATTTTCCAACGCCCTTTTTACCGCATTTTTCGCAGAATAATTCACGCTTGAATTCGTAGCTTATTTTCTTTCCGCTGACGTTTTTGTAGTCTATATTCAGAATTGAACACAGGTTCTGCACGTCAAAATCGTCGCTTACTACAATAGCGTCCATCTCCAAGGCCAAGGCAATGACTTTTATGTCTGCCTTGGAAAGCACATGAATGTCTCCGCTTTTTTTGGCTTCCTCTTCAACGGTTTTGACGTATTTTTTATCAGGTTCGCTTATTTTTACATTGGAGAGCGCAAACAATGCGCGGGATTTGAAGTCTTTTGCTTCCATTTCAATTTCTTCAACTGTGAATAGTTCGTCATCCTTTGAATAGTTCAGCATGTCAACATTCATGAATGCTGAAGCGTCTAATACATAGCGTTCCATTAATTTTTAATAGCGTTAATAAATGATAAACTTTATTAATAAGTTTAATCTTACTAAACTTACTATGGAATTAATTAAAGTGTCTTCACGCGGGCAGATTGTTATACCTGAAGGAATAAGGCAAAAATATGGTATAAAACAGGGAACAAAATTAATCTTAGTTGAGCAAAAAGATTCTTTGTTGCTTAAAAAAGAAGATTTTTTGGAGCGGGAATTGGTTGGAGATAAGGATGATTATGGTTGGCTTGTTGTGGCGGAAAGTACATTGAAAGATGTATGGGATAATGCTAAAGATGAGAAGTTGTGGAAAAGGTATGTTGAATGAAACAAAGAGACATGCTATTAGTACCATTTCCATTTTCAGATCAAAGTGGAAATAAAGTTAGACCTATATTGGTTTTGTCTAAAGATGAGTATAATAAGTCCAGCGACGATTTAATTGTTTGCGCAATAACTTCTAATCTTAACAATAATAAGTTTGCAGTCAATATAGAACAGAAGGATTTAGAAGAAGGTATTCTTTATGAGAGGAGCGCTGTGAAGGTAGAAAATATATTGAAAATTAAAAAATTTTTGATTATTAAGAAAATAGGCGTTTTAAATAACAAAGTATTCGGACGCGTCTTATTAATGTTAAAAACTATTTTTGAGTAACTTAATAAATGATTACTTATTCTTTTTCTTTATGATTGTATCGCTTTATGAATTCTTTCAAATACTCTTTACTATAGTTGTTCTTGGCTACATATTCATGGATTTTTTTCCGCAAAAAAAGTTCTATATCAGCGTTCTTGTTGTGTCGCCTGCTATAGTCCTGCATGAGCTGGCGCACAAATTTTTCGGCATCTATTTCGGCTTTGATGCGCTTTACAATGTCAGCTATTTCGGACTTGCAATCGGCGTGGCTTTGAAGCTATTAAAATCTCCTCTTATCTTTTTTATACCTGCATTTGTAACCATAAGCGGAAACGGCGATAGTATAGGAGGATTGATTATACCATTAGTTGGGCCGTTGATGAATTTAGTGCTTTTCGTTATAGCTGATTTATTATGCAGATACAAGCTGGTTGATAAAAAATTGTTCACTGTTGCGTATGCGAGCAGATTCATAAATCTGTGGCTGTTCTTCCTGAATATGCTTCCGATACCCGGCACTGATGGTTCTCACGTTTATAACTATATTCTGAGCAGGTTGTAACTATGTTAGGGATAACCCACGGCTTGTTTGCAATAGCACTCTCTTCAGTTTTGATGCTTGATATGCCGTATATCCTGATAGGGAGCCTTCTGCCAGATATTGATTTTATTCTTGGCGTTGAACACAGAGGTCTTACACACTCTCTTTTATTTTTGATTTTAATTTCTGCGATTGTCTATTATAAAGCAGGAAAGAGGGAGGGAATTTCAATGATGCTCGGAATAGCTTCGCATTTAATTCTGGACTCAATAACTGTTGCCGGCGTTAGATTGTTTTATCCTTTGCAGATGATGTATTCATTTAGTCTTACCTTATCTTCAAGCTCTTCTGTTAATTTTCTAATCATAATCTCATCATTTGTGATTTTCTTCAATAGAGACTATTTAACTGAGCGGTTGAAGGAATTCAAAAGCAAAGACGTGCAATTTGCAGTTTACTCTATTCTCGTGCTGTGGTTGTTGACCATTTTCTTTTTCGGCAGTTTGGACTACAAAGTTTCTGCCATAAGCCAACTGCTTGCAGACGTGTCAAAGTGGGATGGGCGGACTGTGTCGCTTAATGCAACAATATGCTCTGACATAAAAGCAAGAACATCAGGCACAGGCAATAGCTATCAAACGTTTTACATTTGCGACAGCGAGAATAATAAATTGTATGTATACAAACTCAAGAAGATAGAATCTTCGAACTTATCTGAAGGACAAAAGATTAAAATTAATGGTGTGTTTACAACTGATTATCTCGACACTGTCGGGCCTGAATTGAATTTAATAAAATCGGTGAATATAATTGAATAAAGAATTGCGGGATGTTATTATTACAATAGTCTCTCTTGCATTTTTTTTCTCATTCAGGCGCTGGTCAACTGCCAATTTTATAAGCTATTTAATTTTGTGCGGAGCAGCATTCCTTTTGCATATATATACACAAAAATGGTATGCGAGAAAAATAGAATGCACTGCAGAATATTCAATACTCCCAAATCTTTTGTTTTTCTCCTACATTTTCTCATTCTTTAGCAATGGCTTTATTGTATTTGCAGCGCTCGGCACTATACTTGCGAGAACATCGTATAAGACCCGTATAGGCTACACTTATACAGGCCTTAGCCGTGCAGAAATAGGTAAGATTGCAATAATTGGCTCTGTATTTAATTTGCTTTTGGCTTTAATATTGAAGTTGTTCCAGGGTTTCAATCCGCTTGTTGCTTCATTCATGAATGTAAACTTATGGTTAGCTGTTTTTAATCTTCTGCCTATCCCTCCCTTAGATGGAAGCAAAGTTGTTATATCAAATAGAACAGGCTGGATATTATTATTCTCAATATCTTTAGTTCTTGCACTTATCTTGCCTTCTCTACCCATCATTTTAGCTGTAATTTTAGCGATTGTTATACCTATTGTGCTGTACTCTTTCCCCGCAGTTAGCGCGTTGGCTAAGTAGAGAAAACTTTATTAATAAAACAAAACCATTTATTCTTGCAATGATAAGCACAGATTTAAAGGGAAAAGAAAAAATAATTGCTAAGGATTTGATAGGAAAGACCGTTGTAAGCAAATCTGGAAAGAAATTCGGTGAAGTTGGCGACATAGTTTATGAATCCCGTTCAGGCGAACTTATTTATCTACTGCTTTCCAAACCAACAGTTTTTGCCACAAACTTTGAGCTTGAGAAGCACGCAAGTGGAAACCTGCAGATACCTTTTAACGCAGTAATTGCAGTTGGAGATTTCCTTGTTGTGGCAGAAGAAGATATAGTTTAACCGCAGTTTTTACAAAGCTCTTTTTTAATTTTACCACATTCATGGCAGAATTCAAGTCCGCATGTCCTGCAGATTAATCCTCCTTTTCCAGATTTTTTGCATATGCCACATTTATGCATAACTATTGTTAACTATCCGTAATTTATAAAAGTTTATAAAAGCGTTGTTGTAAAGTTTATGTATGAAAAGCCTTAAGACTAAAATAAAAGAGCTGGAAAACAGAATACTTCAAATGGAGGAGGCATTTTCAGAACTAGTAGAACAGTTTAACGAAGATGAAGAGTTTGAATATGAAGAGCGTATGCCTGAAGAAGAGCCGGTAATATTCGCGCAGAATATATTCAAATCAATTAAGGGTAAACAATAATGCCAAAAAATAACACTAAAAGGAAGAAACATTCTAAATTAAGATGCAGGAGAAAGAGGAAACTTATTCTTACTAGAGTTACAAATAGGGTTAGAAAGAGACTATTAAGGCGCGGAACTTAATTTTTCATTAAAAAGTTTTATAAATGCAGTGGCTGAATGTTGAAATTGGAGTGGCAGCTAGAAGAACAATTGAGGATATTATAGAAAGTAAAGATGCGTTATCAGAAGGTATTGAAAATTTTATAGAAACGGCTAATGTCAAAGAAGATTTTGCGGCAATAAAATATTACAGTTGGAGAGCAAGCGCAGTTGGGCTGGTGGATATTTTAGTTTACTTAGCTGGGATAAATCCAGAGCCGCCAAGACTTTTTGGTTATTTGGGGCTGATTATTGGCACCTGCGTCTATTCCAGCTACAAAGGGCTGGTTCATTCCAAGGAAGCGCCTTTGATAAAAGAGGCTAAAAAAGCTGTTCGTGAGAATAATGATGAAGAAGCTTTGGAACTTCTTAGAGCTGCGGACAATAAAAAAATTTCCAAATTTGCATTAGTGACCCACGCCTATTTAGCTGCAATAATAGAGGATGCTTCTTATTTTGTGTTTGAAAAAATTGTGAGAGTAGGCAAGTTAGTAAATCCTTATCCTGTAAATAATTGGTGGAAAAATTATTGGGATTGGGCTCAAATTAACGGCGTTCACTTTATGGATCCATCTCCTGGAATCGGGGTGCCAATAGGCTACTTGCCTGGCATCTTTTTAACAGGAGCTTATATGTTCAAAAAATGGTTGAATGGAAGAAAAAATAAATAAGACATTGCACCTTTCTTAGAAAGAAAGCTGCACCAAAGAACCTATTGGCTTTGTCATTCGCAGTGCGCAGAGAACAAGGCATTTAAAGAATATTATTGATAAGTTCTATGTGGATGATGATACTGACCTATACTGATTTATGATGATAGATGGGCGGCCTGACACATAAAGTTTTATATTAGCGTTTTGCAGTTATTTTTGCATGAGCGAACAGGAAGGAATAACTGTAAAGAAAGAAGCGAATTTTAGCGAATGGTACGACCAGTCTATTTACAAATCTGAATTGTGCGATATAAGATATGGTGTGAAAGGTTTTCAAGTTAATTTGTGGTGGTCTACAAAAATGATGAAATTAATGTATCATCTTTATGAAGAAGAGCTTGAGAAGAAGGGGCACAAACCCTACATTTTTCCCACTGTTATACCCGAGTCTAATCTTACAAAAGAGGCAGAGCATGTGCAGGGTTTTAGCGCAGAAGTATTTTGGATTACCCAGGGAGGCAGCGACAATAAAAAATTTGAAGAGCGCTTGGCTCTGAGGCCTACAAGCGAAACTGCTATTTACCCTATGTTTAGCTTGTGGATTCGTTCTCACAGAGATCTGCCGTTGAAGACTTATCAAAGTGTTCAGGTGTTCAGATATGAATCTAAAATGACCCGTCCTTTTTTGAGAGGCAGGGAATTTTGGTGGATAGAAGCGCACGATGCATTCGCGAACATGGAAGATGCCGAGGCGCAGATTGCGGAAGATATGGATACTACGGAGAAAATTATGCACCAGAATTTTGGAATTCCTTTTATTTTTTTCAAGCGTCCAGAATGGGACAAATTTGCAGGCGCTGTCTATACTTTTGCAGCTGATTCTATTATGCCGAATGGAAAAGCATTGCAACAACCAAGCACGCACTTGCTCGGCCAAAAATTTAGCAGGCCATTTAATATTAAATATGTGGATGCGCAAAATAAGGAGGAATACGTTTGGCAGACATGCTACGGCCCTGCGATTTGGAGAATGGTTGGCAGTATTGTTGGATTGCATGGGGATAACAAAGGCTTGGTTGTGCCTCCTGTTATTGCGCCATACCAAGTAGTTATTGTTCCAATTTATACCGCGGAAAATGAAAAGAAGGTAATGTCCTCAGCTGAAGCGCTCTCAAAGAAATTAGTAAAACAATTTAGAACTCATTTGGATAGGCGCCGAGAATACAAGCCTGGTTGGAAATTCAACGAGTGGGAATTAAAAGGAGTGCCTCTTAGATTGGAAATCGGCCCAAAAGATATTGAGAAGAACCAAGTGGTTTTGGTTAGAAGGGATAATGGCAAAAAAGAGATAATAAAGCAAAAGGATGTTGTAAAAGTTGTTTGCGATACTCTTGAAACAATACAAAGAGATTTAGTCAAACGCGCTGACGAGTACTTTTATTCCATACAGTTCAAGGCTAATGAATTGAATGAACTTGTTAAGATAATAAAGGACAAAGGCGGTTTTGTTAAGGTGCCTATTTGTTCTGTCAGCAGTGAAGGAAGCGCCTGCGGAGAGATTATAAAAGACAAAACAGGCGGTGCAGAAGTCCGCGGAGAGAAATATAAAGAGAAAGACAAGCCTTCTGGCAAGTGTATTGCCTGTGATAAAAAAGCAAACTACTATGTTTATGTCGCAAAGAGCTATTGAATTACAATTTTTTTAAAGTCTTTATCACTGTAGCTTTTCTTGTATTGTTTTACAGCATCAAGGTCTTTTAGTTGCCCTCTCTGAAATAAATAGCTGGTGAATTGTGTGACGTTTTTTGGCTTTTTAGTCTTATGGCACCGCTCCCAATCTATAAATGTGACTTTTGGGTAGTCTACTATAACATGCTTTACCGGTTTGTGCATCTCTCCTTTGTTAATTCCTAATTTGTCTAGTTCTCTGCATATTTCTAGACATTTTTTTACAACTGTAATTGATCTTTTTTTATTTGATTCGTCAAGGAAATTAGGCAGATACTTTCCTTCTACATATCTATATATAATATACCTTAATTTTTTGTCATACTCCTTGAATTTTGAAGCGAAATCTTTTCCTTGCATATACTTTAGCCACTTTGCTTCGCTGGAAATTGCGTTTTTAGCAGCGGGTATATCCTTCTCTATCTTGATGCAATATCCATTATTTAGTAAAACGACAGCGTGCCGTCCGCGCGCTAGAATTTTTGCCAGCGGGAATTTTTTTGCAATCATATCTACGCGTTTTTTTTCAATTTTGTTGGTTATTAGGAAATATAGCACTATCTAGTGACTAAATGGGTAAATAATAACCTTTTTATCTGCATATTTTTAGTGATTTACTCACGAGGGATATCTATAATGGACGACAAAAAGAAACCTAAGTAGTAATAGCTTAATATTGTAGAGCTATTATCGGCTATCCAGTGATCCTTTATTTCCTTTCGATATCCTGTTTAGAAACACTGGACGCCAAATCATTTTTATATAAGTGCATTATTAACCAAGTTTATGTCTTTGGAAGATATGACACGAACACGACGTCCAACAGTTCCTGAGGCTGAAGAAATATTGGGCAGAGAGTATCCGTGTTTGGATCATGGCTTTGTTAGACTGGTAGATTATATGGGCGGAGATGACGCTATCGTTCAGGCTGCGCGTGTCA
>CAYMQE010000002.1:19042-22765 GCA_964392695.1 Candidatus Woesearchaeota archaeon
GTGTCAGTTATGGAACTGGCACTAAAAAAGTTAGTGAAGACGAAGGCCTGATAAGATACTTGATGCGAAACGAGCATACTTCTCCATTTGAAATGGTGGAACTGAAATTCCACGCTAAAATGCCAATCTTTGTTGCTAGGCAATGGATAAGGCACAGAACAGCAAATGTTAATGAGATATCAGCGCGATATTCTATTTTGGATAAGGAATTTTACATTCCAATGTCGGAAAATTTGGGTATACAGTCTAAAAATAATAAGCAGGGCAGAGGCGATGCAGTCCAAGTAGATGAAGCGCAATACATACTTGACTTATTGAAAACAGAGAGCTTGGGAGCTTATGGTAGTTATGAGTATTTGTTGAATGATAATGGAACTGGCAAACCTGTTGACGAAAGCAGACCTATGCTGGCGCGCGAACTATCAAGAATGAGTTTGACGCTTAACTTTTATACCCAATGGTATTGGAAGATTGACCTGCATAATTTGTTCCATTTTTTGAAATTAAGGAAAGACAAGCACGCGCAGTATGAGATACGCGTTTATGCTGATGCAATGGGCGAGATGGCAAGAAAAGTGGCTCCAATTGCGTATAAAGCATTTGAAGACTACCAGCTTAACAGTGTAAAGTTATCCGCTTTGGAGATAGAATGCCTTCGGGCGATAAACTCCGGAAAGTCTCCTGAAGAGGCTGCGTTATCAATAACAAATTCAAGAGAAAGAGCAGAGTTTCTTGAAAAGTATAAAAAAGTATGAGATTACCACCAGCTTGTGCGATAATTGTGTGGACCTGGCTTTTCATTCCAACTGCGCCGTGCGCCTATGATTGTTAGGACAAATACCGGAACAAATCCAACAAACATCCAGATGAAATTTGTGTTAAAAATAAAAAATACCACGTTATATACGCTGAAGAACCAAAAAATTAGGAATGAAGCAGTTGCGAAAGAAAGGTCTAATCTTCTTTTGTGCAATGCATAATCACTGTTTGGGTGGTCAAGATTTAATTCGCCTGTTCTTTTTACGAGTTTGAAACGGAATACGTATTTTATTGATACGTATGTAGAGTAAGATATTATCATGCTCAAGAATATTATGGAGTATATTGCACCTGTTGAAACTTTATTTAATACCTGCGTTAGTCCAAAATATGCGATAATGAAACCCGGCAATGAACCGACAAAGAACTTTCTTATTCTTGCATTCCATGTATCGTGGTAAGTTTTGCTTAAATTTTCCATCCAATACATGTGTTCTGGGTCTATAGTGTCAATGCAGTTGAAACTACAGCCGCTGCACGTAAGAGTTTTTCCTGTCTTTTTGTCTTTGTAGTCGCACCGTTGGTTTCGTATATACTTCATAGGGTTCATGCCGTACGTTCTTTCTGTGCTAAAAATTGGGCAGATGCTGGTGCACCAGCCACTTTTTACTGGAAATAGGAACCCCATAATAAATGCTGCGGCAAAAATTGATCCTAAAACAAGCAGTGTTGCGAAGCTGTTGGTGTAAAAGCTAAATAGTCTCATTGGAACTATTAACCAAAAAAGGAGAGCGCTAATTACCACGCCCTTTCTGCGCAGAAATTCGTGCACGTCTTTTTGCCAGCCTTTTAGTTCATTCGCTTTTAATCCAATTTTTTCTAGTTTTTTACGTCCGAAGAAGTTGAAGTTGAACAGGTTGGTTGTTGCCAGCGGACATATATTCCTCCATAGCAATGGCATGAAAAAAATAATCAGCACCATTACAGGTATAAGAAACGCCCAGAAGAATAGCCTAAAGAAACTTCCGCCGTTGACACTTTCAGAAAATAAACCTATAAATGTTATAGCTATTACCAATAGAGTTGCAAGACGAGGTATAGTCCACTTATTAAGCATTACTCTACGAAATAAAAGTAGATTTATTTCTTTTTGCCTTTGTTATGAGTCGTACAAGTACTGCACATCTTTATGATATCTCCTACTAAATTACATAAGATTATGCAGAAACTTATTTAATTTTGAATAAATTTTTTCTGCGAATTCTCTGACTTTTTGTGCCTCTGATTCCACTATTTCAATGCCACCATACATTGAATCATTTCTTAAAATCCTAAAGCGATTCAATTCATTTAATTCGTATTTGTCAAATATACTCTGTTTGTACTTTTTCAAAAACAGTATATTATCAACATGGTCTTCAGCCTTATAACCATCAATTGACATTAGAGCACTAATTAATTCTCTGCAAGTTTCATAAGCGTCTTCAAAGATAAATGCAGCAGTGTTGGCATCTATATTCTGGTTTTTTATGTATTGCAATCTGTTTGTCGCCTTTTTGTACAAGGCCTTTGCTTTATTCGGATCGCTTGTTATCTTTCTTATAATTTAAATCACCTTTAGATAGCCGTATAATACTACCCCATTTGCTACGGTATTTTTAAATTCTTTTGTACTATCCTTAAGATCTTTAATAACATGCAAACTTATTTTTCTGCCAAGTTGTGTTTCATACTTGTTTAATTCTAACTCAGCTGTTCTGTCAGAGATTATCAGCAAATCTATATCGCTATTTTCATTATCTTCGCCGCGTGCATAAGATCCGAACAAAACTATAGCTTCAGGATAAAAGCTTGTTTTCAGCAGTCCAATAAGTCCTAATCTTGTTAAACAATATAGATTAAAGATTAGTTTGTAATCTGTGAATGCGTTGCTTGGTGTTACTTTTTTAGTTACTCTATCACTTTCTACTTTAATTATGTTATAATGAGATAATATTGCTACAGCAGAAGAAATGGCGGTTGTTGATAGTTTTGTTTCCCTTTCCAATTCTCTAATATGAAAAATTTTGCTTGGATTTTGGAATATAATCCTGGCTACTTCAAATGTGCTTTTATTCCCAAAAAACAATCTGTCATCTTTTTGTAACATATGTTATTTTAATATAACAACTGTTATTTATAAATGTTTCGGACACTTGATTATATCAACCTTATTTCTTTTTGCCTTTGTTATGAGTCGTACAAGTACTGCACATTATTTATCACCACTTATCTTTATTCGTCGTTAAGGATATAAGTATTATTCTTCAGTGGAAGGTAGTATATACTCTCCAGATTGTGGTACGCCGTTCAACAATTCTTTCAGATTTATCGCAGGCAGAACTTTTCCTAGAAACTTCTCTCTATATATCTGCGCATGAAAAATCGGTTCTTCATCTACTTCGCGTTTTCGCCCTAAAACTTCATCAATTGGCTTTCCGTATCCACCGAACTCACCAAATCTATCCAAACTCACGGTTTTAAATCCTCTATGCGCATATTCTTCTTCCCATTCAGCCCATTTATTTAGGAGCGCTTCAAATCCTGCGCATTCTCCCAGGTACAAATAACTTACAGCGTATCCAAAAGTTGCGCCCGCATCAACATACTTTTTTTTAACGAAGGAGTCCGGCAACAATTTCTTTATTAATCCCATGATTGAACATTGTTGTTTTGGAATTAATAAGCATAGCGATTGAAACGCCCGGAGCAAAGTTAAAGACGCTATTTATCTCTAATAATTCTTAGCATAATTCGGTTCGTGTCAACCAAAATTTTCATTTAACCAGTCCATGTCTTCTTGCAATTTCATGTTTTATTTTATGTCCTATACCCTCTGCTTCGTTTTCTGTTAATTCACTCTTTGCCAGAATTTTGTCCATAAGTTCCAATTTTCTTGCTTTTTCCCACATAGCCTGTCTTGCA
>CAYMQE010000003.1:0-21664 GCA_964392695.1 Candidatus Woesearchaeota archaeon
AATATTTATATCGTGTATCTATGCTATTCATAGCCAATGGATACGAAATATAAAATAGGCGGTTTACTGCTTATAGCTCTTGTGTCTTTTTTATACGGCACTGGAATAATAACTGGCTTCACAGTACTTGAAAAAGGCGTTTCCCCCGGAGATTTTGTTCAGCTTAGCTATATAATAACGTTGACAGACGGCACTGTTGTGGACACGAGCATAAAAGAAGTCGGCGAAACAGCAGGCTTTGTGAACAGAACCTATGCGTCTTTGATAATGAATATTATTAAACCTACTAAAACGACTTCAACTCTGAATGACGAGCTTATAGGTCTTGCAATCGACGAGTCAAAAACTGTAAATGTACCTGCACTTGAAGCGTTCGGCGTAAGAAACCCAAGTTTAATTATACCGTTGAACAGGACGCTATTTGACGCGCAAAATTTAACGCCTCAAATCGGCGGAAGAGTTTCCATACAAAACACACCAGGCACTATAGTTGACTTTGACGATGCACAGGTAGTAGTTGACTTCAACAATCCATATGCTGGACAGTCTGCAGTGTATGAAGTTACTGTTGAAAGAATATGGAGACAAATCTAAGTTACAAAATTTTAAATTTTTCTCTAACTTCATCAATATAGTCGTTACTTAATCTCATTATAATCAACTTTGTCTTCAAAATGAAAGTTTCTGCATCTTCCAACAATTTTTGAGCTATTTCCTTATTTATTTCGTCTTTCTCCGTTGTTACAAAATACTGTTTGTCAATCCTTTCTTCCTTTGCGTCTGAAATAAGCCTAAACAAATAATCTTCGTCAAATAGTAGTTTAAACAACAATATTGTTCCTGAATGATTCTCACACTTGATTCCTATCCTAAATAGGAGTGCAACGAGAAGATTATACATAGCGTAATAAGACATGCTAACAGAATTTTCATATAAATTATTTTGTAATAATAATTTCGCGGATTTCAAACAATTAGAAGATTTTTCTGAATAAGAGTCACAAATATCCTTTGATGGTCCAACAATTTCTAATTTTTCTTCTTCTTTCAGCTTATTCAAAAATTTGTTTCTTTTCATAAAATTCTTCAACGCCCCTAATAATTATATGGTCTTTAATAATTTCTCTTATAAGTGGGGACTTAGCGTCAAAGACGCCTATTTTAACATTGATCTTTGAATGGACATCTTCAATCATTTTTTTAATGCCTCTATCTTTTGTTTCAATGTAGATATCAATGTCACTCTCCTTTTTGGCTAACCCTTTTGCATAAGAGCCAAAAAGAATGATTAACTTCTCGTCTGTTTTTTTTAATATTTCTTCAAAAATAATACTTAATTCTGGGTATTCTTTTAACAACTTTAATAATTTGTATAACTCTGCTTTTAGAATGTATGTTCTGGAGATTATGTTATTTTTTAAAAAGAATACTTTATTTTTACCCTCTTTCTTATAATCTATTACACTATCTTTTTTAAGAATATTTAGCTTTCTCAGTATAGTTGAATGCGATTCACCTAATCTCTTAGCAATACCACGAACGTGATTTTCCGACTTTAATAATACATTAATAATATCTAATTCCATATTGTCTCTTTTTTGAACCATATGGACTAAATATGAACCGATAATATATAAATCTTCCTTTTTTCTAAAAAATCTAAGCTTCGCCTTTCATCTTCAAGTATTCTTCCCTGCTGAACTGCGTTGCAGAGCTAAGCATTGAGTTTATGAGTATATTCTGCTGTCTGCTCCATTCTTCATCGCTGTGCGTCTTGATATAGTTCACCCAATATTCAATAAATTCTTCTCTATTCATCCATCATCTTCTCATATGATTTGATTTTCTCTTCACTTATTTCAAAGAGCTTCTGCAGATGCAGTGCGTCTTCAAGATCTTTTTTGCTCTTCAGAATATACTTTTTGTAGGCGATTTGCAGTGCAATTTCTGAGATAAATACCTCTCCTGCAGTAGTTGCTACCCTAATTTTATTCTTTAAAGAGTATCTATCTATATTCATTTTAGCGAATTTTAATTCTATATTCGGCACTACTTCATCTTTTTTGGCAAAACGGATTGCTAGCCCATCTTTTAGCATAGAATATAACTCGTCTTTTGAACTGCTATTCAGCATCCAGAATCCTTTAGCTTCTGACTTTTTGCACAGCTTTTCAAACTTTTCTCTTGACAATGGCTCAACTATAATATCCACATCTTCTGTTCCGCGCGATCTTCCGAACAATATTGCCACGTATCCGGATACTATCACATAGTCTATACTGTCCAATATATTAACGAAGTCAATTACAAGTTCATCCAATTGGCTAAGCTCTCTGTTCAACTTTATTGTTTTTTCGTCAATAATCTCCATAACTTCTTTCATATTTGCCTTATTATTAAAACATACCTATTAAAATGGGAGGATAGTGCAGTTCCACTAATCATCTATTTACATAATAAACTATATAATTAAAAATTAATTTAAGTGATGCAGTGAGAACTAGAAACTATCTGCTTATTGTCCTATTTTTATCTATCTTATCTACTTCCAACGCACTTCCTACTGTAAAAATAGGCAATGTCGCTACGCAGAACGTCACCTGCTTAGACTGTGTTAATCAATATCAGATAGCAGATGTATATGTTTTCAATTCCGGCGATACGATGACCGGAAATTTAGATATGAGCGACAATCTTATTCTCAATGTCGGCAACGCAGGAACTGACTTTACAACGGGCGGTGGTTTAGTTCTCGCAGATGATTTGCAAGTCAATGGTGGAGATATTGGCATATCAACAGACACCGATTTGCTAGGTCTTGCATCTGGGCAGTTGGATATTAGGGGAGACACAAATATAACAGGCGATAATATTTACTCTGGAAATATTTTGTACATTCAGAGCGGACATTCTGGCAACTACTTCAAGACACGCTTTGGCAACACAACCACTTATCTGGAAATAGCTGGCGGTGCAGTGGGAGATATGAGCAACACTTATCTGATCACAAACAAGCAGATTCACATACAAACCAATGGAAACAATGACGCTGTTGTATTCAGCACAACGCAGGGAAGCACATTTTACGGAACAATGAGCTTGAATAATAATTTAATCACAAACGTCGGTGATGCAGGTACAGACTTCACTGCTGGCGGCGGCTTAGACATAGCAGGTATTCTTAAAGTCGGCGGAGGCTTCGGCTCAAGCGGTTCTACTTTTGACGCAGCAGGCAATGCATGGTTTGATGGCAACGTAACTATTATCGGCAACTTATCTTCTATTAACATAACAAATGCAAACGTTACAGGACATCAATTGCCAGATCCAACAGGCACATGGCTTTTAGGCAATTACTCAAGAGAATGGCTAAGAGTCCATTCCAACATATTTGAAGCAAGCACTAACTTTACATCGCCGTTCTTTATGGCGAACAGCACGCTCATAACACTTGGCTCTCCAACATACAATAGAGCAGATAGCTCAGGGTTTTACACAGGCGCAGACGATGACTTAAGACTTTATTTTAATGGAGTCAATAGCTGGCTTCAACATGTTTCAGCTACTGGCGACCTATACATAAGAAATACGGGTGGAAACGTCATAAATCTGCTCGGCGGTCAATTTATAGTTCAAGACGACGATGACGCAGATGTTGCTCTTTTTAATTTAGATACAAGCGCAAGAACATTAACAATCGGCGCAAGCGCAGATACAATAGCTACTACCCATTATGGAACATTGAATATGAACGCCAATGTGATTAACAATATAGGCAACGCAGGCACAGACTTTGACGCAAATGGCGGACTAACTTTAGCAGGCGACCTCTTCGTAACTGGAGCAAACAACGGCATAACAACAGTAGCTATTAATGGAGCAGACCGACCAGCATCGCTTTCAGTCATAAACTCATCAAACAACGCAGAAGTGGCGAAATTTTACGCAGGTTCTGGAACGCAGAACAGCGATATAGTCTGGATAGGAAGCGGTGCAAATGCAGCGGGATATAGCCTGCTGAATATAACAAGAGGCTCAGGCTATTTAACAAACACATTTTTAGTGAGAGGCGATGGCAACGTAGGAATTGGCGCAAATGCACCTGCTTTTGCACTGCAAGTTAATTCCAGCGCAAGCACCTATCCAATTATAGCAACAGACGGCACAAGGCAAGTAGGATTTTATGTAGACACAAATGGAGGATGGGTTGGAACGAGGTCAAACAACAACTTAAACTTCTTCACAAACGGCGGAGCGCAACAAATGACGCTTACAACATCGGGGAATTTGGGAATTAAAACAACGAGTCCGACGCAGAAGCTTGAAGTAAATGGAAGCGCAATGATAGGCGGATACCAGCAGGGAACAGTCCTGCGAATAGAAGCTGTTGACCTTGACGGTTCGCCAGCAACAGCAGTTAACATAAGCATTCACGGATATGAAGGTCGTGGAAAGGGCATCTTCATATCTGATGCATCAGATACTAATTTGTGGTTTATTGGGGACGGCTATAACTACGCAGGTATAGGAATAGGATACAGCACGACAACAGCAGGACAGCCAGAATATGCAGCAAATGCTAAATTCTTTGTCGGAACGAATGGAAGAATAGGGCTTAATACAACAACTCCAGACGTGCTACTTGATGCTGTAAGCGGAGATGCCAAATTCGGCGAGAAGCCATTAGGCTCGCAGTCAAATTATATCTATTTCAATCGCCTCGCAAGCACAGACTCGCTTAACTTCGCTTTCCAAGAGGCAGATGCGACTAAATATATTATCGGCTTAAGAGGAAGCTCTGACGATTTGTCTTTCAGCACAGCAGGAACTGCGGCGACAACTCAAATGGTTATAGAACAAGCAACGGGAATGGTGGGAATAAATATAACAAACCCAAGCGAATTGTTAGAGATTAACTACGGCGCAACAGGCGGCAATTTAAGATTTAACAGAGCAACCAATTACCAGTGGTTCTTAGGTATGACATCAGGTTCTGATATGTATATATCCAAAATAGATGCAACAGACGCAAATAAAGTCATGTATTGGAAAAATACAGGCTTAGTTGGGATTAATACAACTAATCCAGCATCGCTTTTGCACTTAAACTCCAGTGAAGATACTAATCTTATCATAGAAGCTGATGGGGATAACACAGGAGAAGACGACAATGCAAGGCTTACATTAAGGCAAGATGGGAATTTGGTAAATGGCATATTTGGAACAATGGGAAGCACAACGCAATACACAGGCGCATTAGGCAACGCTGTTTTCATAAAAGCAGAAGATGCTGGAGCAGGTTCTGCAATACAATTTGCTACAGGCGAAAGCACAATAGGTGGAAGCGGCGGAACAGCGAGAATGACTATTTTATATGGGGGCAATGTAGGTATAGGAAAATCAGACCCAGCAAATACTTTAGACGTAGCTGGCACAATAAACGCACATACGAATTACACCTCTCCATTCTTCTTAGCTAACAGCACATTAGTAACCATAGACACAAAAACAAGATTATACACAACAAGCCTGTCAGACGTGTCTCTAACATGGGGTGCAACAGCAGGACAGGTTTTTAGAAGCGAAAACTCAGAATTTGCATTAGGACTGGAAGATACATCTCCATATCCTTTATATATACAGGGAAGAACAAACGCAGGCACTGCAAGAAATATTGTGATAAATCCACTTGGCGGAAGTGTAGGAATAGGCACATTGAGTCCAGCTGTGTTATTAGACGTTTCAGGAAATGGAATTATAGGAGATAGCGCTGCATCATCATATCTTCTCGTTGGCGATAACTTTGCTACAGCTACTGCAAATACATTAAATCCGGGTGTCTATGTTTACAAATCTGGCACTACCGCATATGGTATGAAACTTCAATATACTGGTGGAGAATATGGACCAATGATATTTGGTCCTGCTCAGGCTTCAAGATTTATCAGTTTTGGAAAAGTAGGCGCTGCTTTAGAAGATGATGATATGGTTGAATATATGAGAATAGATTTAGATAATGGAAACGTTGGCATCGGCACGGCAACACCCGACAAAACACTAACTGTGAAAGGAAGCAATGCATTAAGTGTGTTAGATGCAAATAATAACTCACTGATGCAGGTATTTCTTTCAGGCGATCAGCATTTAATTAATCTTTCAAATAACGGACAAAGAAATGTCGGCCTTCTGCTGGAAGCACAAAATCCAAGTTCTGGTGGTACGGAATACGCATACATGACATTCAGCACGCCAACCTACTACAATGGCAACGGAGCAATAGAGGGCGGAGAAATCGGACTAGAGGACAGCACAGGAGCATGGTATTTCAGCAGGACGCAAGGATCAGGACCATCAACACTTAAGGGCTTCCGAATAGAAAATAGTGGCTATGTTAATTTCTCACATGGCATAAGCGTAGGCACGCCAACGAGGGCAAAGAAATTCACAGGCGTGCAAGTCTGCTCCGCAACAAACGATACGTGCTACGGAAACTTCACAGGCAGTTCAGGGCAGAATGCACTATGCTGGAACAATCAGGCGGACGCACTGGGAGTGATTTGCAGAACAACATCATGCTGGAGTTCCGACGGAGCAACTTGTAATGCTAATTGTCTCAACGCTGGAACAACAGGAAGCATAACAAGCTATGGAACATCTACAGTATGTGTTTCAACTGGTGGCTGTCCATCAAGTACGGTATATACAACTTACAGTGGAGCATGCAACACAGCGGGAAGCGGAGCTTGCTACGTTTCTACAACTACAACACAATGCACAACAGTTACATATTGGGATTCCGATACGTGCGGCGGCAGTTTTGGAGCGTGTGGTGGAAGTAATTTGTACAAATCGCCAGCATCATGCGCAACATACAACACTTCAACAACAGCAACATGCGATTGGATTAACGTTTGGGAGCTGAGATAAAAATGTATAAACAAGAAAATAGTATAAGTGGTGTGAAACAATTGCAACTACGTCGCGAAGTTTTGACTTTGTCAAAACAATTATTTGTAGTTAGCGTGTTATTTATTATCTTGGGCGTAGCAATAGCCGCAGAGATACAGGAAGTAGTAAAGGGAAATTCGGATAAAATATTCTTCCAAGTAATAAACGGAAGCAATGGCGCAGAAACAGGTGCGACGTGTACAACAGATGTATGGTATGGAAATGGGACTCAAATTGGCACAGATTTAGCAGTTACTAATCATGGAGGGGGTCTTTATTATTTCACCACAAATGTTGCGTGGCAGCCTGTGGGTAAGATGTTAGCAGAGATGGAGTGTAGGACAGCGCTTGGAGGCGTGTCGCATTCAGCTTTGGATTTCAAGGTTGTTAACATAACTGAGGAGCAGTATTTAGCAAATATAACTGGAGATATAGGCGACCCAAGCGCAGCAGCTACAACGCTATACGACTATTTAGTCAACACAATAGCCACACTTATTAACACATTAATAACAAGACTTGGGATACCAAGCGACTACGGATATAACAATGTAAGCCATATGCTTAATTATACGTTAATCAATCAGCAGAATAAATTAATCACAGTAGCTGGAACTGTTACGAATTCAACAGGAAGCCCAATAGACGGCGCAGCAGTTGATGTGGGTGTTGAAAGTTGCACAGATGTTGCTGCATGTTCAGGAACAATAATCGGCGGCTATGCAGAGGCGACAACTGTGAATGGAAGATATGACCATCAATTCACCAGAGCAATAGTGCCTGGGACATTATATAGAGTAAACACGACAATATTCAACGGCGCGAGTATAACAACTACGTTCTCTTACTTCACGAATTAGAAACTATTATAAAGGCGTTTATAATAGCTTATAAATATGGGAGCAACATTGATACAAGTAGAAAAGAGTACAGCCGATTCTTTAAAAAATCTGAAGCTCTATGATAGAGAAACTTATGATTTGGTTATTAAAAGACTAATCTCTTTAGCAAAAGATGAATTGAATGTTGAGGATATAGAGAGTATAGAGCGTGGTTTGAAAGACATAAAGGAAGGAAGACTATACACTTCTGATGAAGTTAGGGAAAAACTTGGAATAAAAGGTAATTAGATGTTTGTAGTTTATTATTCTAAGGAAGCTACACAAAATTTAGAAAAATTAGATAATGTAATTGCGGATAGAATTTTTAAGAAAATTGATAAAATCAGAGAAGATCCTTTTTTGTTTATTGATAGGTTAGTTTCTGTTAATCTATGGAAATTGAGAGTTGGAGATTATAGAGTGCTGTTGGATGTTAATAGGGGCAAAAACGCTGTATTTGTCATTTCAATTAATCACAGAAGAAGCGTATATAAAAATTTGAGGTAGAAGAATTTTTTCTTACTTTACTAATTGAGCTTAGCTTTTTCTTACCATATAAGAAAGATTAATTTAAGTGTCCAATTTTTCTTACCGAGTAAGAATATTAGAAATTACTGCTTTTACTTACTAACAAGTGTTCCACTCTTAGTTCTTTAACCTCTTTACTCATCTCTTTCAAAAAGAATTCTTCAAACAAGGGATTGACTCTAATCAGTCCGGGTTTAATTAGTTCCCCACCGTATTTTCTTAACAAACCGTACTTGCCTCCTTTTCCTTTCAGCAGATAATGAAATCTTACTTTTCCGCTCTTATTCAATTTGTTTAATGAGTAACTTATAAGCGTTAATGGTCTGAAACCAAGTTTTTCCGAGAAAAATTTATTGTCAATCAAACTTTTACCGTAAAAAATTATTCCTTCTCTTGAAAAGTTTGAATCGTCAAAGAGACTGTAAAAGTCAAAATTTATTAAATCAATCTTATGGTTAGTAAATTTTTCTAATTGTTTTTTTATTTTCTGCCCTTCAATTAATTGCTCTTTTATTGGAAGACTTTTGTAAATTACCGCTACATCCACGTCATTAAACTCACGAGAGTAAAGTGATGAGCCAAACCAGACTATGTCATATACCCTTTGGCTATACTTTAATTCCGGTTTGTTTAGCCACACTTCTGGCATCTTCTCTAATAACCTCCGCTAATTCTTTTGACATGTTTTTTACATAACTTTCCTGATAGAATGGGAAATCCTTATCAAGTAAATCGTATATTCTAGGAAAATTTTTCTTTGTTATCAAGAAACGATTACTATGTGACGATGGCGTCTGCCCCATTTTTTTAAATAGGAACAAGTCAGTGAACGAAACAAGTGATTTAAAAAATAATACCACGCTTGAATTATACCTTTGTTTTAGGAAAGCTTCTTCACCCGTTTGGAAATATTCAAGAGCATTGCTTAACAAAATATCATCTTTCATACCAAGTAAGAAAAAATTATTAATATTTAAACTTTTTCTTACCATATAAGAATAAAGGATTGTTGAATCATATTGAAATCTATAAGTAGATAAATTTATATACAATTGTATATTATTTTAGACTTATGTCCAAAATACTATACATTTTCTTTGAGGATACACAAGCTGTTTATAACATTAGAGAATCAGCTTCAAAATGTAGCATTTCTCCTATGACAGCAAGAAAAGAGCTTAGACTATTGCACGAAAAAGAAATATTGTCTAAGAAAGAAACAAAGCTGTCCATTGAGTATAGAGCGAATCTTGATAGCGCTATCTTTAGACTTGAGGCAAGACATTATTTTATTAAGAAACTATTTACTTCTGGTTTACTTGATTACATAGACAAGAATTTGACGTTTCCGAAAGCTATTTACCTATTCGGTTCTCTGTCAAAAGGCGAGGCTGTGAAAAGTAGTGACATTGACCTGTTTATAGTGTCTGATGAAAAGAGCAAGTTGGATTTGTCAAAATTTGAAAAAGAATTAAGACGAAACATAAATATTCTTATTTATTCTGAAAAGGAATTTGAGCAGGCGAAAGTAAAGAACAAAGAACTTCTGAATAATATGTTGAATGGCATAAAGCTTAGAGGTTATATGGAGATGTATAAATGAGCTGGAATGATTGTTTAAATGAAGGTAGGGCGCGGGCTTCAACCATAGATAATAATCTTGCAAAAGCATCTTTGCAAATGAGTGAAAGATGGCTTAAAGTTATTAGTTATCTACCGATAAATGAAATTACTGCTCCGATAATAGCAAGCAATGCTTATGAAGCTTTATTGGAAGTCTGCAATTCCATATTAGCTGTTAAAGGTTACAAGTCTTATTCTCATGAATGCATAACTTATTTTTTGAATGATGTCTTAAAAGAAGAGAAGAGCTCAATTATTTTTGATAGAAATAGACAGTTGCGGAATGGGATAAATTATTATGGTAAACTTGTAAGTCCAGACCGAGCTGTTTCTGCTCTTAAGGAAATAAAAGAGCAAATTGCATATTTGAAAAACAAATATCTTAGCAATAACTTTTAATCTATACACCTGTTTTAAATTAAGAATGAAAATCATCTTTGTAGTCCTATTCTTCTTTATTTTATCCACAGTTATAGCTGCTGATAACGTTACTTCCTATGTATTCCCGCGCGGAGGAGCTTCTGTGAATGGAACAAATAATCTTCTTGGCACGCGCGTATTCATCAACAAATGGATAAATATTACAGGCATAGGCTCTAACTTTACGAGAATTGAAAGTTCGCAAGGTTATGCATCAAATTTCAGCAACATATCCAATTTAATTATAGGTTCTGATGTCTGCGTCGGCGCAGGCTGTGGCTATATTTACAGAGGAGGCTTAGCTGATGGCGTCCTTACCTGCCATCCATTCTACTATGAAACATATCAGGATTGCAGCGGCGACTCAAGGCTTCAGTGTAATTTAGGGCAGGCTTTGTGTTGCGATGCAAAGGAGTGCGCCTACGGTGCGAATTGCTATGCTACTGCAACCAGGTTTGATGTACTATCTGGTGGCGGAAGCGACGCAGAGTATTGCAAATTGGGAAAATGGTATGATCAAGATCAGGATCAGACATACTGCGGATTTACATGGGATAACACTGGAGACGGCGCATTTGCTGAATATTCAGCAGGTCAAACCGCGTGCTGTGGCGATGACGCAAATGAGAATGCGCGAGGATGCAATTCACACGCATCTAACAATGACGGCGCAAACACTTGTCCTGGCACAGATTCAAGTGCTTGCTGTGATTTAGCTAGCGACTGCATAGATGACGGTGCATGCTACCCATCAAATACTGTTGCGACGAGAGACGCTGACGGCGATGGAGAAGTTGACTATTGCAGTTCAGGAACATGGTATGACTGCTACGATGATGATGATTGCTCCGGCAACTTATACTGCTTGAATAATGAGTGCCAGCGATTGGACGTTGCTACAGTTAGAATATTCCCTAATTATACAACCGGCACTGTTGTGTACGCGCCGAATACATACAATTTAAGCGCAGAGGTAACTCACAATATAGGAATAGATTCAACAAGCTGTCAATACACAATAGACGGCGGTCAGAATTGGGCAGCTGCGGATTACACAGGCGGTGCATTGACAGGAACCTGCTACAAGAATAATTTAGTCAGCGCAAGCGGCACTATTCTGAACTTTACTTTAAGGGCAAATAGCACTAATGATGTAGATGGCAATGACATACGTGGACAGGGCGCGATAGTCAATATAACTATAGATGCAGCAGCGCCTTCGTTGTCTTCTGTTACAACTAACAACAGCGTATTGGCGAATGGAACAGAGATAGACTATAGCATAGCTGATACTGGTGTCGGATTATTGAGTGCATATTGGAGCAACAGCAGCGCGGTTACAAATTATACTCTTCTGAATATGACTTATGAAGAAACGAATGACACTTGCGACATATATGTTGATTGTAGGGCAACTATAGTAAATATTACTTATCTATACGGCGTTCACGACACACTGGCAGGAACAGACAGCGATAATCTATTCGGGCAGGCTTCAACTGCAGGAACGAATGCAAAGGACGACGATGCTTTAATTTGCAATGGCGCTGGAACAGATAGATGCTACGCGCGAATAAGAGTTAATCAAACGTTGAATGGAACTTTTGGTGTGTGGTACTATACATTCGGCTCATTAACCAGCTATGTAAACGTCAGCTTTGACAATGTAACGTGGGTAAACAGCACAAGGTCAGGCGGATGGCACTGGGATTATCTTGGCAATGTAAATATGCCATTGAATGGAACATTTGATATTTATTTAGCAGGCGGAGATTTGCTCACTGATGGTGTTGTATCTTATTTTGACCAGGTTCTTTTGGAGCCGAGAAGTCCTGGCGCGAGTTCAATCAATGTAGAAACAACTAATTTCCTGAAAGGCTACCGCTTCATAGATATGTGGGTTACCGACCTGCTTAATAACACAATCTATAGAAAATACAAATACGACATTGGCACAGCTGTAAAATTCAATGTGACAGATTACACTTTTAGCACTTATAATTTTACTAAAGTTTACGTGCTTCAACAAAATGGGGACTACAAAGACACAACGCAAAGAAAAGCATATCACATGGTTACAAGGAATGACCCTCTTGCGCAGAGAATATTTTCTGTAAATGAATTAGTTGACGTCTATGTTGAAGTGCCAACGCAATTCGGCACTGCGAAGTTGAAAATTAACGATGCGAACATTACCGCAGAAAATATTAAAGTAAGTTTGATTGACACTGGTAATTACACAGGTCTTAGATCAATAAAAGGTCCTATGAGCGACTTCTTTGCTGTAGCGCCAACAGGGATTTCATTTACCGACTATGATTTTACTATACCCTATAATGAGAGCAGATTAACACCAGACTTTTTCCTTCATTGCACGAATTTTGACTTTAACGCAAACAACTGCACTACGTGGACTAGAGAAAATATAACCACCAGCAGCTACTTGACTTCAACCACAAATGTTCAGCAAAAGACGCCATTGAGATGTGTAGAATTCCAGAGCTTCGGCGGATTCAGTCCAGATACTTTCGCGCTTTATGCTACTACAGCAGGCGGTTTCACACCACTATTCTTTGACGACTTTGAATACCGCATGGACTTTTGGACAGCGCCGAATGTAAGCGCAACTATTGACAGCAGAAGTCGTTTTTCAGGTGATAATGCTTTTTATGTTGTTGCGAATGGAAGCCTTGGCTCGTGGGTCACAAAAGATGTTGATTATGATTCAAACCAGAAGCCATTTGTATCTTTTGCTTATAATGTCACAGCTGGCACTAAATTTAACTTTGAAGCATTTTCGCAAACTGATAATAAGTGGATAATCTACAATGGCACTGATAGCGGCGGAAACTATTCCTTGCCGGGATTCACTGCAGACAGCACATGGAGATTTGCAATGATTAGTCTTGACAGAGATTTGGATCAGCTTATTGGAACTGGCACGCACTCAATAAGGAAGCTAAGATTCGGCACGAATTTAACGCAGATTGATGGAAAAGTATTCCACCTGGATGATGTTTTAGTAGTTAATAATCAACCGCAGGGTATGGGTGATGTACAATACTCCAACGATTTTGATTATCAGTATCAAATTGATGAGCTTGGCGCAATAGACGCTTCCAAGTCTTTAAGCGGAAATGCCTACACTGGAACTAATTCAATTGGTGTGACATGCAGTTCTTCAACAAACAACTGCAAAGTTATGAAAGGAGTCCATTATTTCGTTGCTGATTATCCTCTTATCAATTTTGCATATAAAGTTCCATCAACTGCTCAAGTTGGACTTTTACTAAATTATAAAGACTATTCTGATGGATTAATGAAAACTAAATGTTTGAGCATAAGTTATGTGTCGCAACCTACGGAGTGCAACACTATGCACACAATAGCTAATGCGCAAGCTGACAATACCTGGCGCACTGCGGACATAAGTTTAAGCGGACTCTTTGGAAGCAATCAATATGAAATATTCAATATAGAATTAAAAGCAAAGGGAAATACTGATACGTTCAATATAGATACTTTTGAAGTGCGCAAGATGCAGCCCGGTGCGTGCACAAGTTGTACAAGCACTGTTCAGAGCACTGCAACTTTATTCAGCAACAATTTGGCAAGCTATGATGTAACTGCGTACACAAGTGGATGGAACGGCACATTGAATATACTCGTGCCTAAAGAGTCTAGTGTAAGCAGTGCAACTATTTACTTTGACGCCTATAAAAACCTTACTTCCTCTGGAGCACTATTGACGCTTGACTCATCAGACGCAGGCGCTAATGCAGGCATGTCAGCACCGCAAGGTGTTGATGTAGATGCAAATGGTGTAATTTATGTAACAGACACTGCCAAGAAAAATGTAAAATTGTTTTGGCCTAATGAGACATTGAAGCTTTCAATAAGCACTGCTATACTCTCTACTTCTTCCAGCGACCCGTCTGCTGTTGAAGTGAACTCAACAGGCCATATGTTTGTGTTGGATAGGCACAGCTCTGAAAGAAAATTGAAAGTTTACAATTCAAGTGGCGCATCGCGGGACAATATTACATTGCCATACACAGATTCTCCTTGGGGTGTTGCTTTATCTGCGACTAACATATACGTAACAGATACATTTACGAAGAATATCAATGTTTTAAATCCAACGACTTATGCTTTGGCGTCCAATATAACAGGCTTTATTGCTCCAAAAGGAATATACGTAAATTCATCCGGCAACATATTCGTTGCAGACGACTGCTCTGTCAAGATATTGAGAACAGACGGCTCGTTGCTGAAGAAAATAGGAGGCGGCACTTCCAATTTGTGTGGAACCGGCGACTACCTATTCAAGCAGGTGTCTGACGTTGCTACTGACTCCAATGGAAAAATATACGTTGCAGACACAGGCAACCACAGGATACAGATATATGATAAAGAGGGCACATACAGAAGCACTATTGGTTTGGGATCTTGTACTGCTGGCGCCAGTGGTTTGTGCAACCCATTCGGCGTGGAAGTTGATTCAAATGGTTACATATACATATCAGACACTTCCAATTCGCGTGTGCAGAAGTTTGATACTTTAACCCCTACATTTACTGCGGATATAGGAAAAGATAACGCCAATTTAATTACAACATTAGGACAGAGTACTATAACTTCTGAATTGCAAACTCTCGCAAATACATGCAGTTGCACAGGCTGTAAAATTTCTGATTATTCATGCCTGATAAATGTAAGTGTATCCAGTTCTGGCAATGTGCGCATCAACAGTTTGAATGTTGTCTATTCCGGAAGCACAAATGATTTCGCTATGGATTATGTTTCAGATTTTGAAGGCAATTACGGCGGTTGGTCTTCAGTTGCAGGCGAGTCAACTAATTCCAAAATAGCTCAGGACGTTTCCACATTCTACATGGGGCGCAGCTCTTTGAGAGTTAATAACACAGCAGGCGGGACAATGCTGGCGAATTTCACACCGAGAAACGGTTTGAGCTTTGACACTAACAGAAGGCCGTATCTGATGTTCGCGTATAAAGTCCCTGCTGGAATACAATTCAAAGTTGTGCTTGGCGATGGCACGAACAATTTCATGTGGAATGGCAGTGCTAAAAAATTGAATTCTGAAATAGCAATTGCGAACATAAGCGGTTTCATTGCAGACAACACGTGGAGAACTGCTGTAATAGCTGTAGATGATAATTTAGATGCTCTATATGGAGAGGCTCTTACATATACAATACGTAATGTCACAATTGGCAACAATACAGCAGCATCTGCGAATGACGCTTTCTGGATTGATGATTTTGTAATTGCTAACAAGCCTCCTGGGCAATGCCCATACAAGCAGGAAAAGAAAGAGTACTCATTCTCCGCAGGCTCGTTTGACGGCGGAGGTCCTGGACAATTGAAGCCGGATTTGAATATAACTAATCTTACAATAGCGCCAAGCCCTGCGAGCCCAAATCACGGAAGCAATGTGACATGGAATGTGACAGTTAGAAACGATGGCGACACAACTGCTAATGGCGTAAATGTGAGTTTCACTATAGATGAAGTATATGCTGGCTATAATGATACGATAGACTCGCTGGCAGTTGGACAGGAATGGGTCACTTTTGTCTGGAACGCGCAATACGGCAACCACACCTTTAGGGCGAATGCTACAACAACAAGCGATGACTTGGACTTGACAAATAACTGGGCAGACTATAACATAAGTGTTTTAGATAATATCGCTCCTACTGTAACAATCAACACACCTGTTGAAGGGCAGACTTATGCTAATCCCGTCACGTTGAACTATTTAGTCACAGACAACACAGACTTGACTATGGACTGCGAATACGTGCTGAATACGACTTATGTGTCCGATGCTGGAAGTGTCGCAAATAACACGAATGATATAGAGTCTATGAGTACTGATGGTGGAGAGAATACAGTATACACCACTTGTCTTGATGACTCAAACAACAGAGGCAACTCTACTGTTGTGACCTTCCGTTCAAGCTGCAACTCTGGAACAGAATGCGGAACAGGAGAAGTATGCGTGGACAATAATAATGGCTATGGCATATGCACTGCATGCAACTCAACCTATGAGTATCGTCCTTGCAGTAATTCAACATTGGGAAGTTATGCTTACACCGCTCTGAACAGTTTGTGCTGGGCGAATGAAGGAGCATCTGCGTATTCCTGCCTTCCCGCTGTTCAAGTCTCTGGCGCAGGCTATCCAAAGATATACCAGTCAGGTGTGGATAGAACGAATATTTATGCTGATATCAACGACACTATTGAATTTAGGAATTCTTTGGCAACAAAGATAGGCTCTCTTACCGTTGATAATATACAGTTTGACTGTACGCATGGCGGATGTGCATTTACTAATGCCACTACCTACACTTTGACAACGACGCCAACTGTGACTGTAAATAATCAGACAGGAAGCCAGACTGGAAATACTTGCGGAGTCTGGAGCCTTTATTCCGAAGTTGTCGCAGCTCCGGGTTCTGAATCGCGCGACTATGAGTTGAACGCGACTGGAACTGATGCGAGTTCAATTAATGCTCTATTTGCAAATGTCACTGTTGATGATGTATATGTAACAGGCACCTATACTCAATGGTTAAGCGGAAATTCAACTGATGTAGTTGCGAGCCTTACTTTGAGTTATTGTACCAGCAATGCGACGCGAACTGCTACGCTAGAATGCTACCTTGACTGCAGTCCTGTGAATGCGGATAACAGCGGTACATGTCCTGAAACTATAGGCAGTTCTACACAGCGTGGAAATTATACTGTGCTTAGAAATGTTACAGCAGGCAATCATGCGTTGACTATATACAACATGACGCCGGCAGATGCGCACTATATGTACTGTACAGCAAGCGACGACGGATTTGAGACTTTTGATACAGATACAACTATTTTGGCAGACCAGTTCAGTACGTTAGTTAATACATCTGTTGGCATAACAACCGCACAGCCATGGAATGAGGGTAATGATATAACAGTGCAGGTAAATGCGTCTGATGTAAATAGCAGAGTGAATTTAACATTCATTCAATTGCAGGTTAATTCAACTGCCGGCAATTTGTTCTTTGATAACTTGACCACTGTGACAGGAGGAGACTGCACAGCAGTTGATGCAAAGAATTACACGTGCAGTGTGACATTGAAAGATGTAGATGCAGGTGTATATACTATACGCAGTTATGTAGAAAATTACGCAAGATATTATGCTGCTGCTACTATGCCATTCAGTGTTGAAGGACTGTCCTGCATTGCGAATGTTAAGAATAATACTATTCGTGGAACAATAGACACTGCCAAGTTCAGTGTCATCCGTGTGCCTGCAGGAGATGTATATAACTTTACAATAAAATTCTATAATGACAGCAATTTAGTTGGCACTGTTTACAGCGATATAAACGGCTTTGCAAGTTTGGACTATACTACCCCTAACGCCGGCACGCACAACTATACAACGCAGTGCACTAAAGGAGAACTATATGATAGCTATACCACTTGGATAGAGACGGTAGGAAGCACGTTGAACATTACGCCAACGTCTAAAGTGTTCCAAGTCGGAAAGACGGCATTTAATGTCTATACTTATACGCTGAAAAATCCTAGCTCCAACACGCAGAATTACAACTTGACAATACGTTCAACGAATATTATCTCGCGCTTCAGCGAGAATGAGAAAACGACTATGACCTTGACACTGCCTCCGAACAGTATACACACCGGACACATAGATATACTGCCAACGCGCGTCGGCACAGAGACTGTGGAAGTCTGGTTTGTGAATCTTGACTCGCCGGCAGATTCTATCTCTGCAGATTCTTTGCACGTAAAATTTGACGCTGTAGTGCGCTCTTCATATCCGGTTGGCATTGTTGACGTAGAGATAGCTGATGAGATGGGTATCCTGCAGTTAGTTATACTGCTATTGCTGGCTATGTTGTACCTTCGCAAAACTTTATAAAGATATGTTACAATAATGTAATATATGTTACAAAAAAGTAGTATAGAAAGGGTTATGTCGGTTTTTTATATGTTCCCAACTAGAAGTATGACTTTGAAAGATATAAGCATTTACACACGGCTTGCACATACATCTGTAAAACAAAATCTACGGAAATTAATTAAAGTGGGTTTGATTGTTGAGAAAATAGAAAAAAAAGGAAAAAGGAAATTCCCAGTGTATGAGACAAACAGTAGCAATAAATTATTTGTCCGCTACAAGAAGATATACAACCTTCAGGTGATAATTGAGTCTTGTGTCATAGAATATCTTGAGGAAAAATTAATGCCCAAATGTATTGTTCTGTTCGGCAGTTATCAGCGAGGTGAAGATACAGAAGAAAGCGACATAGACTTATTTGTAGAAGGTAAACAGGAGGATATTCAATTAAGACCGTTTGAAAAAAGATTAGGCAGGAAAATTGAGGTTCATTTCAAAGAGCATTTTGGTGATTACTCAAAAGAGTTGAAGAATAACATGATAAATGGTGTAGTTCTTCATGGGTTTTTGGAGGGCTACTGATGTTAACAAAAATTTCGCCTGATAAACAAAAAGCCATAGCATTGATTAAAATAGCGGAGATAACTTTGGAAAGGCTGGAAAAAACGGATAAAGAGATATACCCGAGCAATACTCTCATTGATTATTACGACATAATACATAACTTTTTGGAGTCAATCGCATTTAAAGAGGGTGTCAAAGCCAAAGGAGATGGGGCACATAGAGAATTGATTGATTATGTGGCAAAACAACACGATTTAAGTGAGCAGATACGGCAATTTTTACAACAGTTGAGAGATTACCGAAATAGAATATCCTATGAAGGATTTATAATAAATAGAGATTTTATTGCAACGAATGAAGAAAACATTAAAAGAATTATCGATAAATTAAGAAAATTATAAACTACAAAAACCTTTATAATCAATTATTAAATCTTCTAAATGAGTGCCAGGGTGGCGGAGTGAGTCAGGCTTTTTCTTAAAAAGAAAAACCCTGGAAAAGAAAACATATTAATCGCTTACTTCTGGTATACAATGTGCCAGGGTGGCGGAGTGGTCTAACGCGCAAGCCTGCTAAGTTTGTCTCCGCAAGGAGGCACGGGTTCGAATCCCGTCCCTGGCGTTTGAATTAACATACTAATAGATTTATAAGTTCTAAAATGTAACGAATGTTACATGAAGAAACCGATTGTTACAAAGAGGAACCGAAATTGGATTGTTGAGACAAGCAGACAGAGAGTTTTGGAGGTGTTATTTAAATACCCTGATTTGGAGTTTGGGCTTTCGGAGTTGGCAAAAAAAGCAGGAATTGCAAAAACACACATTGGTAAAATTTTGGATGAATTTCAGAGCTTGGAATTGGTGGAAATTAAAAAAACAAGGAAAATGTGGCAAATTAGGGCAAATCAAAGTAATTCTAATTTTACAAAGAGAAAAATTGTGTATAATTTGAGTCTTATTTACCAAAATAACTTAATTGAGGTAATACTTAAAAAATATGGGATACAACGAGCTATAATTTTATTTGGTAGTTTTAGAAAAGGAGAGGATATATCAACCTCGGATGTTGATATAGCAGTAGATTGTACTGATGTAAGCATTATATCTAAACTGCCGGCTCACGGAATTAACAATTCTTGGGAAACTTTTAGTGTAAATATGAAAGAATTGGAATCTTTGGAAAGAGCTATCAATCGTAAAATACAGCTTCACTTTTTTAATAGAAAAAATGTTGATATAAATGTTTTCAACAATATAGCTAATGGAATAGTCTTATACGGATTTTTAGAGGTAGGAAAATGAATCATGGATATATAGATAATTTGACCAGAACGAAACAATTACGGAAACGTTCTAGAGATTTGGAAAGGGTCAAATCTTTGATTAGTTCTTATTGAGATCCTTAATGATCTTAAGAGGGAAATTTTCGAACTAGAGAAACATTTAAAATAGATTTTACTGTAATTTTAGTAGGTAATATTGCCTCGGTAGTTATCGCGAAGCGAGAACTTAGAGGCTAAAGAAGTCGGCATAAAATTGCCTCGGTAGTTATCGCGAAGCGAGAACTTAGAGGCTAAAGAAGTCGGCATAAAATTGCCTCGGTAGTTATCGCGAAGCGAGAACTTAGAGGCTAAAGAAGTCAGCATAATAGTGCCTCGGTAGTCTAGTGGCTTAGGATCCCAGCCTGTCACGCTGGGGACCCGGGTCCAAATCCCGGCCGGGGCGTTCAATTCAAACGCACGACGAAGCTAGAAGCAATCTCTTCTTTGGTGCAGCTTTCTTTCTAAGAAAGGTGCGTCCCCAAATCCCGGCCGGGCGTTCAATTCGTAAAGTTTATTTAGGACTTTTTCTGTACAAAGTTTATGGATTATCAGAATTTGTCTAAAAGTGAGGCTAACAGTGAATTTATAAAATTAGTAGTTGATGAACGCAAACTGGCTGTTGATTCTTTTAAATACAAAATAAGATATCAAGTAAACTATCTTTTAGGCATTACTTCGGCAATACTTTTTAACGCAGCAATAGGCGCATCTTATTTTGAACGTGGTTCTGAGTTTCCACATTTTATTTTACTTTTTGAATCAGTGCCGATATTCTTTTATCTCTTATCAAGAAATGGTAAAAAGAAATTCGTTGATGCAGATAAAAATTTGACGGAAAAAAGTTACTTACAAAATTTTTTGAAAGAGAAATATAACTTAACAGAACTGGAACTGTTATTAAATGAAGGAGCTATTTAGTATCGTCTTCTGAAACTGCGGCGGCGATTTTCGAATTCTCTAATAAAAGGTACTCTCTGAAAGTCGGGTGTAGGTTCATTATTTATTATCAATGTTCTATCACGCAAAACGCTGTTGAAATTATCGTAATCCCTTCTGGTTAAGAGAGTAACCGCATCGCCTTCTTCGCCGGCGCGCGCAGTTCGTCCTATGCGGTGCAGATATTCCTGGGATGATTTTGGAACATCATAGTTGTATATATGGGAAATATTTTTTATATCCAGTCCGCGGGCGGCAACGTCTGTAGCAACTAAGACATCAATTTCGCATTTATGCAAAGATTCTATAGCTCTTTCTCTTTTGTTCTGTGTAAAACCGCCGTGTATAACATCAACGCTTATACCTTGTTTTTTCAAATTTCGCACAAGGCTGTCTGCTCCTCTGCGTGTTGCACAAAAAACTATGGATAATTTTTTTGTTTTATGCTTCAACAAATGCAGTAAAAGGGAAAATTTGTCGTGCTGTTGAACATCA
>CAYMQE010000003.1:21701-22309 GCA_964392695.1 Candidatus Woesearchaeota archaeon
TAATATATTTGATGCAGCATGTCTCCGCCGATATAGGTGTCTATTTTTATAGTAACTGCATCGCGTATATATTTTTTTATTAGTTCTTCTATTTCATATGAAAAAGTTGCGCTGAATAACATAGTTTGTCTTTTTGGAGGCATCTGTGAAATAATTTTTTCGACGTCTTCAATAAAACCCATTTCAAACATTTTATCCGCTTCATCAATAACTAAAAATCTTACCCTGCTAAATGATATATTCCTTCTGCTTATATGGTCAAGGAGGCGTCCAGGTGTTGCGACGACTATTTCTGATCTGTTTATTCCATCAACTTGTGGGCCAATGCCAACACCGCCGTATACCGAGCAGATATTAATATCCAAAAATTTTCCGTAATCTTCAAGCGCCTTTGTAATCTGCACGCATAATTCTCTTGTAGGCGTTAAAATTACAGCTTGCAAGCCTCTTTTTGGCTCTATCATATGCAGTATAGGCAGCCCAAATGCGGCAGTTTTTCCAGAGCCTGTCTTTGATTGCGCGACAATGTCTTTTTCTTTTAACGCTCGAGGTATACATTTTTCTTGCACCTGCGTCGGTTTTGAGAATCCAAGAACCTCTCACGCTTT
>CAYMQE010000004.1:0-3279 GCA_964392695.1 Candidatus Woesearchaeota archaeon
ATGCCAACTAAACTAGAGACAGTAACGGCAGAAGTTGATATAGGCATGGCAATAGCGGTAAAGAAAACAACTACAAAAAAAGATGACACTTGCGCAGCAAGGGCAGAAGTCGGAGAAAGCTCAACAAGATTCACGCCTATATTTTTGATTATTCTCCCTCCGAATGTAAAGGCGCCAACGGCCATGCCCAAACCGCCTAATAGTCTAAGATCTTCTGAATATCCAACAAGAAATATTGCATTTGCAACATCATTTGCGCTGCGGGATATAATTGACAGAAAAGAAACTGTCACAAGTAATATGGCAGAAATTCTCTCAAGCATCTCGCGCGATTCCAAGCTATTGTAAAAAAGGTGCAGAATGGAAAGCAAATGGTAGAATATATAGGCTAAAATAAAACTTGCAAAAATTGATATTATCCATGATGCAAATATGTTCAATACAATTTGCTGATTTACACTATAGCCGAAAGATATGGCGGCGCCGAATAAAGCGCCAACTGCAGAGCTTGTTGTGCTTATTGGAAGCTTGAATATTACAGATAAGACAAACCATACTCCGATAGTTATCATAACAGACGAAACAAATGATCCTGGCTTTTCATCAACAATGACAACAGAATCCAGCGTCTTGCTCACCAACTGCCCCAAAAAAGCTGCGCCTATCAGTGAAGCTATGGCGGTCAATAGAACAGCAGTTTTCACTTTCAGGCTTCTGCTTGCCACTGCTTTTACAAAACCTTCTTCATTCGTTCCTATGCCCCAAGCTACGAATAGCATAAGCAATAATTCAAACAACATAGTGAAGATTATAAGTCAAATCTTCTTTTTAAATTATCATGATTAAAAAATTGATAACAAGAATAACTGGAGATACTGAAACTATAACAAGCACAATTTATGATCTTTCTGATAATGTATACAAAACATGCCTTGAGTTGAAAAACGCTGTGGAAGCATTCTGCAAAGACGAACCGCTAACTGAGTATGTAAAAAAAATCAGCCTGCAGGAAGCCAAATGCGATGAGCTTGTGGGAAGAATAAATGCAAGTCTTTACGCCGGAAGATTTCTGCCTTTCTCCAGTGAAGACTGGTTCAATCTCGTAAATCTGATTGACCGCCAGGCGGATTTAGCGGAACGCGTAGTTAGACTTATGAATATCAAAAAGATTGCAGTTCCGCTAAATCTAAAAGATGATATTTTGTCATTAATCAACGAAGTTGTGGAGACTGTAAGCACTGTTAACTCTTCCATTGAAAAATTAAAAAGTGATTTGAATCTGGCAAAGGAGATAGCGCACTCAATAAGCGGATCAAGAGACAATGTAAGAGAAATAGAATATCTTGCATTTAACAGACTCTTCAGCTCAAAGATAGATGCGAGTGATATTATATTGCTCAAAGAAATAATATATTACATAACGCAGATAGCAAATGTCAGCCAAGGCTTGGGCGAAAGAATATCTGCTATGGCAATAAAATATTCATTTTAAAATATAATAAAAAGTTTTCTTGGGTATTGGTGCGGTCAGAAGTAATTCGCTATTAAATGTCTATGCATCGCCTCCGCTAAGATTGACATTTGCATTTTTTATCAGCCCCATCACTTCAGCCAATTCTTTTTCTTTTATTTCAGAGAACCAGATGGATTCCAGAAGATCAAGAAAATGAGAATCAATTAAGATAGCATCGCCAAGTATGACACCTTTCTCAAGCCAGCTATTCCTTGTTTTGAAAAGTTTTGTAATGACCCGCTCTTTGTAAGAGTTTATCATACTAAGTATTACTAAATAGAAGGTTACTTAAATAGTTTTTGGTAAAAAAGGGCTTTGTACAATAATTAAAATTCATAAAATTTATAGTATTAAAAATTATATGTAAAAGGCTATGACTAGAGAAAAATTTTTTAAAGTTTTTGCTAATTTACCAGAACCAGAGAGAGCTCAGATAATTGCAATTATAGATGGAAAACCTTATTCGTGGCAAGTAGCTTATATAGAAATAGATAAGGAAACTGAACTTGGTAAAAAAATACTTAAAAAGATGGAAGCCATGGAGATAATATGAAAAATAATAGTTTACTTACAAATGAAGACCAAAAACAACTTGTTTTAGCAAGGTTTAAAACTTTAAATCCAGAATTAAAAATATCACTCGGTGGTAGTAGTGGCGAATTTACTGTGAGAGATTTAATAAAACATATAGAAAAAGAAGATGAGTTGGGTAAAAAAATTATAACCGTTCAAATGGAAATGTTAAAAATTCTTTCAAGTGGTGTTTAATCATTGAGTAAAGTTTTTTTGATAACCCGTCCTTTTCATGATACAATCACTTCATATTTACACAGTTTTTCAAATGAATGTATTAAAAAAATTAAAGAAACTAAAGATATACATGTTACAGATTTAGAAGGTTCTAATGCTACAAGAATTATGTTTGAGAATAAAATTAGTATGGATAAACCTAAATTAATATTTTTAAATGGTCACGGTGATTCTACAACAGTATGTGGTCATAATAATGAACCTATTTTGGACGAGAAAAATGCAAAAATAACTAAAAATAAGATAGTTTATGCTCTTGCTTGTGATTCTTTAGCAGATCTAGGAAAAATTTCAGTAGAAAATTATGGAGCAATAGCTTACATAGGTTATGAAAACAATTTCATGTTTATTAGAGATCCACAGAGAGAAGGTACTCCTTTAAAAGATAAAAATGCTGCTCCTTTCAAAGAGGTATGCTCACTTCTTATTGATTATCTTTTAGCTGGAAAATCTGTAAAAGACGTTATCAATAAAACAAAGGAAACTTATAAAAAATTAATAAAATCATATGGTTCAAGTGCTGACGACCCTTATGGAGACGTTCCATTAATAAGATTTGCACTCGCATGGGATTTAACATTTTTAGGTTTTCAAGGGGACGCCAATGCATCATTTTAAATAATTTAAATTTAGTTTTTGTACAAAGACGGTAAAAAAATTCTATATAATTCATAAAAATCCATTTTGTCTCATCCATTCGTCATTATAGAATTTGCTCAAATATCTTGAACCAGAATCTGGTAAAATAGTTACAATAAGTTTTCCTCCTTCAACCTTTTTAGCTAGTTTTAACGAAGCCCATACAACAGCCCCGCTTGAACCGCCGGCGAATATGCCCTCTTCTCTTGCCAATCTTCTAGCCATCAAAAAAGAATTTTTATCATTGACTTGTATAATATCATCAACAACACTAAAATCCATTGCTTTTACTAAATAATCTTCCCCAATACCTTCCA
>CAYMQE010000004.1:3289-12438 GCA_964392695.1 Candidatus Woesearchaeota archaeon
TATAGACGCTGGGCTTTATCATTTTTTTATGCTTAAAATAATTATAGAAAACTGAACCAAGGGGGTCTACGGCAATAACTTTAACATCTGGATTCTTCTCTTTAAGATATTTTGCCACTCCGCTTAAAGTACCACCTGTACCAATTCCAGCAACCAAAAAATCAATTTTTCCACCTGTTTGCTGCCATATTTCAGGGCCTGTCGTTTTGTAGTGAGCTTCTGGATTTTTTATGTTATTGTGTTGGTTTACATAAAAAGAATTTGGAGTTTCTTTTGCTATTCTCTTTGCTGTTTCATTATAACTTCTTGGGTCATCATAAGGTACATCTGTAGGAGTTACAATAACTTCAGCACCAAAAGCTTTCAACAAATTAATTTTTTCCTGACTCATCTTGTCAGGAATTATGAAAATTGTCTTGTAACCTTTGACAACAGCAACAATTGCCAATCCAACACCAGTATTTCCAGAAGTGTTTTCGACAATAGTTCCACCGGGTTTCAATAAACCATTTTTTTCGGCATCCTCTATAACATAGAGAGCCATTCTGTCTTTTATACTGCCACCAGGGTTCATAAATTCAAGCTTAGCATAAATCTTTGCACTGATATCCTTAGAAATATTGTTTAATCGGACAAGTGGAGTATTACCTATTGTTTCCAATACATTATCTTTAATTTCTTTTGCACCGATAATCAACACTTTGTGTGTTCATTTTTTGACCTCTAGATACAAGATGTTTACACATTTTAATAAACATTTCTAATTATTCCATCTTTGCACAATAATTATTTCTTTCTATTTATATATATCAACCAAATCTTGATGAATATCAAAATGAAGATGAGAAGTACAATCAAGGATAGGTTAGACACCATTTTCAACCAACAGTAGGCAACCCGAAGCCTGTTGATAAAATGTCGCCAAGCGCATCTAAGTCTATCAATTTAGCTGGCTCCTGCAAATATACTCTAGTAGCTGATGCAGTGCCCTGCCACAGCTTCGCAGCAAGACCGCTCACATGAGGAGTTGCCATAGAAGTTCCGGAGATAGTATTATACCCGCCATTATTCCATGTTGATTCTACACCAACACCTGGTGCTGCTAACTCAACCTCGCTTTCTTCAATGATGTAGTCGCCGTCATTTATACCACGACTGCTCCAAGAAGCTACATTTCTGCTTGAATCTATAGCTGCAACTGCCACAACATTAGCATTTGCTCCAGGATAATCTATGCTTCCTATTGACGGCCCATCATTTCCAGCTGCTGCAATAATAAGCAACTGTGGATTTCTCAAAATAGCATCTCTGATTAAACTGCTTTCACTATCTCCGCCCAAACTCATGCTCACAATTTCCGCGCCGTTGCTTCCTGCATAATCTATTGCTGCTGCTATATCGTCAGCCCAGCAACCGTTGTTTCCACAGACTTTGTAAGCAAAAATTTTTGCTTCAGGCGCAACTCCGTATATTCCATTTCCATCAGAACCGCCATCAGCTGCTATCGTTCCAGCTACATGCGTTCCATGGCCGTTGCTGTCTTTGCACGAGCCGACTTTTATGCCACGCGGACTTGTAAAATCAACGCATTGTCCGATGCGGGATTTCAAATCAAAATGTTCTTTGTAGACGCCGGTATCTAAAACAGCTACGTCAACTCCAAAGCCGCCTGATGTGCTTAATATTCCTGGGTCGTTATATACAGTCTCAATTCCCCAAGGCGTTCTATCGGAAGGATAATATTGTCTTACGCTTGCGCCAGGTTTGCCAGCTAAAATATTGAACAACTCAACTTTCTCAACAGAGATTCCTCTGCTTCGCAAATCCTCTAGTTCATGAGGATTAAGCCAGGCTGAAAATCCATTTTCAAAATTATGCCTTACTTCAAAATTCGCCCTATCACAGCTCTTAACAAAGTAAATTTCTTTTGGCTCAACAGAACCGACAGCAAGAAAAATTAACAGCAACACAGCAATAGCCAATTTCATTTTGAGCTATACTCATTAGTTTTATTTAAGTATATCTAACGAATAGGTAAAAATTTAAATAGATTGCCAAGCAATTCTTAATTATTGGGACAGTGGCCAATAGTAGATAAAGAGTATTTACAAGAATATTATCGCGCATTAGGTGCATACAACGCAAATTCAATCTTTTCATTTATTGAAGAACAGCCGGAGTTGACAAGCCATATTTTTTTAACATGCGAAGGAGTTGAAGAGGGATTAGAAGAAAAACTTTCTGATGTGCTGGATGCAACATATTCCTACATGACTTTAGGTCATATGTATGACAATAAAATTCTTTCAGACGAACAGCCGGTTCTAAAGAAATTTGTAATGGACGCATTTAGTCTTATAACACACAAAAGCGACTTTACTGCACTAGCCTTGAAGCTATGCGCTGAGATGTATTATGTATTAGTTGAAATTAAAGAAACAGAAATTTTTTTATAGCTTCAGTCTTTCCTGCAGCAGCTGCCCGCGAATGCCTTCTATCTTGCCAAGGTAACTATAATCTGCGCAAAATTTTGCAAACTCAGATGGCGTCATTCTTGGTGCTATTTGAAAAGTCTTTTCAGCTCCAAAATTCTTAATAAGACGATCGATAGACCCTACTGCAAATTTCATGTCATCGCGCATGCTAGTATCCCTCGCATATTTATAGAATTCAAATCCTGCGAAAACAAAAAATAGCGGGTAATTCCAGCCAAAAAGAGAAAAAATTCCAGCAGATAATAGACGAAGGTTTATTCTATTAAATAGTGTATTTACCTCATTATACAAATCTATTCCATCGGGCTTTCTATAATTAAACGCGCCTGCAAGAAAACCGCTGAATAAATCATCAAATTCCGGATTAATTGCTTTTGCACTATCATATAGAGTTTCCAATCTATACACATCCATCGGCTTATAATAGCTAAAAAGTAATGGACTAAGTTTGCAGGAGGCTTCATTATTTGATAACTGCATTTGAACTGCTCTAAACAACTGAGAATTTATAATCTCGGAATAGTCTTTTACTGGAATTGAATTGTTGAGGTATATCACCGGGAAGCCATCATATTTAACTACATCAAAATTGGTTTCAACGTCAATTTGACTCATCGGAGAAACTGGCACCCAATATGGATTTATGTCTGCATACCTCCACATATACCTGCAAGACTCTGAAATATCAAATCGCGGTAGTGAATACGATGAATTAAGAGCTAGCCATCCTTCAGCTCTTTTTATAAAATCCGCTTCTTTCTCCTTTTTGCGCGGCATTATACCAAGCTTGTCATAATAAATTAATTCGTCCATTAAAAGTGTGTGGTTGGAGAGATATTTAAATATTATAGTATATATAAAAAAGTATGAAGGACATTAAAAACGCTCTAACAAAGGCAAAAAAGATAGCTATTTTGTACGACATAGATTCTGACGGCCTGTGCTCTAGCGCAATTGTATATCACACTTTGAACGACTTAGGAACAAATATAGTTCTTACTTCTCCTGCTACGCCGAAATTATCAGAAAGCGTTTTAAAACTAGTTGAAAATTCAGACGCTGACTTAATTATAACAACTGATTTATCAATAGACGTTAACAAAGAAAAAATAGAAAATTCCTCAAAAAAATGGCTTGTGATAGACCACCACCAGATAAGCAATGATTTGAACAAATTGGACAATGCAACGCATATGAACCCTATTCTAGAAGGCAACAACGAATACTATCCTGCTTCAAAATATGCTTATGACTTGCTGAAAAATGCATTCGGAGAGCTAGTAGAAAAATATGACTGGCTTGCCTGCGTAGGACTTATAGGAGATTCTGCGTATAATATATACAAAGAGTTTGTCAAGAATATACTGAAAAAGTACAGCTATATGCACAATAGAGATCCATACCTGACAAAATTTGGAGAATTAGACCGAATAGTTTCAAGCGGAAGATTGTATAAAGGAATGGACGGCGCTGTTGCGATTTTCGAGAAGCTGAAAAACTCAAGCAGTATAAAGGAATTTGAAAAATCCGCAGAAGAGCAAATAAGATGGTCTGAAAAGGTGTCGTCAGAAATAGAAGAAGAACTGAAGTGGATTGACTCATCAGAAGAAATAATTATGCACAAATTAAAGTCCAAATTTAATATAGGAAGCCCTGTCTGCGGTATAGTGGCAAACAAGCACAAGAGCAAAACAGTAGTTGTATATTATGAAAGAGAGGGAATGATTAAAGTTCACTTTCGCAGAATTGATGGAAAGATAGATTTAAGCAAAATAGCAAGAAACTTGGCGGAAGAATTCTCAAACGCTGCAGGAGGAGGCCACCCTCAAGCTTCTGGCGGACACGTTCCTGTAAAATACTGGAATGAATACAGAGAAAGACTTATAAAATATCTAGAACAAAGCCAATAGCATGGAATATGATTTAGAGCTTGAAAAAGTCATAGACAAGATAAAAACAAAGAAGGCAAAAAGAGTATTAGTTCAACTGCCAGATGGACTTAAGATGCAAGCAGTAGATATAGTTGATTTTATAGAAGAAAAAACAGACGCTGAAGTGCATTTGTGGTCAGGATCAAATTACGGCGGATGCGATCTTCCGGTTCTTCCAAAAGAAATGGAATATGATTTAGTCGTTCATTTTGGACACAATGAATTCTAAAGCAAAAATGTAAATACAGCCGCAGTTGATATAATCGCAAACCAGACAAATTTATTCCATTCCATTACTTTAAGGCCGTCAAGATTCAAAAATGGAAGCATATTGAACAGGGCAAGCCATGAATTTATTGAAAAACCGTAGCGTGCAACAGGAATTATAGGCGTTAATAAGCTGAATATCAAAGCAAGAATTAAATTGGTTAAAGAGCCAGAAGCGGCAATTATGCCATTCTCTCTTTTGTTCACGCGAGTCGCAATAATGACAGCTCCAGGCGCTGCGAAAATAAAGCCGAAAAACGACAAGATTAATGCAACCCAAAGCATTTGATAGTCTGCGCGGAATTCAGCAACAGCTCCAAAATGCTGTGCTACGAATTTGTGGGACAACTCATGCAGAAGGAAGCCGATGCCGACTGTCAGCGCGGCTATGACAAATATAGCAGGAGAGAAATTGCCCATAGCGATAGTGAAGACCAAAGAAATTACAAACCACGCTTTCAGCAAGTCGTTTATTTCAGTTTTTGATGTTTCTACCATATTTAGAGCTAATGAACTAACAGCTATTTCAGTCTTCCGAAAATATGATATATCTCAAAATTAATGCTTATCTTTCTATGAGAATAGTCGGAATAGATGAAACGGGAAGAGGCTGTCTTATAGGCCCGCTTTTCATTTGCGGAGTTGCTATAGAAGAAGAAAAACTGCCGTTGCTTAAAGAGATGGGTGCAAAAGACTCCAAATTGCTCACGCCCGCTCAAAGAGAAAAATTGGCTGTTGAAATAAAGAAAGTAGTTGAATATTACATGACTTGCATAACAGCAGAAGAGATAGATATGAAATCTAATCTCGGCATAAATCTCAACAGGCAGGAAGCTATGAAAATGGCTGAATGCATAAATGCATTGAAGCCTGGCAAAGTTATAATTGATGCGCCATCTGGGATAAAAATTTTCGTCAATAACGTAAAACGGTACAGCAGTCACACATGCGAAATAGTGGCAGAGCACAAAGCGGATGTAAATTACCCAATAGTAGGCGCAGCAAGCATACTGGCAAAAGTTACTAGGGACGAAGAATTGCGAAGAATAGAAAAAGAGGTTGGAATTCCTTTAGGCGTTGGCTATACACACGACAGCACAACAATAGAGAGCGTAAAAAATAATTTCAAGAATGAACTGCTGATGAAATACGTTAGAAAAAATTGGATAACCTATGCAAATATTAAAAGGGATAAAGAACAAAGAAAATTAGACTTTTAACCAAAGTTTAAATATGGTTCATTTAGTATTTTCCTTTGAAATGCTGTCTAATGAGTTTAAAAAAGCAGAGTTAATACTAGAGGATGGAACGCATTATGAAGGGTATTCCTTCGGTTATGACAAATCAACTGCTGGAGAGATTGTGTTTAACACAGGCATGGTTGGTTATACAGAATCCCTTACAGATCCCTCATACAAAGGACAGATTCTAACATTGACATACCCGCTAGTAGGAAACTATGGTATATCGAAGAGTGATTTTGAATCTGATAAGATACAAGTAGAAGCCTTGATAGTATCAGAATTTTCCAAAGAGTATAGCCATTGGAATTCCACAAAGTCTCTTCAGGAGTGGCTCAAGGAAAATAAAATTCCGGCAGTATTTGGCATTGACACAAGAGAGCTGACAAAAAAAATTAGAGACAATGGCACTATGCTCGGCAAGATAATTATAGATGAAAAAGACGTCAAAATAGAAAATCCAAATAAAAGAAATCTTGTTGAAGAAGTGTCTATAGATAAACCGATTATTTATGATGTTGGCTCTAATAAAAATGTAATACTGATAGACTGCGGAACAAAACAGAGTATAATAGACTCTTTTCTAAAGAGAAATGTCAATATAATTCGAGTGCCATGGAACTATGATATTTTTAAATACAAATTTGATGGCGTAGTCATTTCAAACGGGCCAGGAGATCCAAAAATGTGCGGTGAAACCATAAAAAATGTGAAGAAAGTAATTGACGAGAATATACCTATATTCGGCATATGCTTGGGCAACCAACTATTGGCTCTTGCAGCTGGAGGAGATACATACAAACTAAGATACGGCCATCGCGGACAAAATCAGCCTTGTGTTGAAGTTGGAAGCAAAAGATTCTATGTAACATCGCAAAATCACGGCTTTGCAGTAAATGCAGATTCTCTGTCATCTGAATGGAAACCATGGTTCATCAATACTAATGACAATACTAATGAAGGAATACAGCACAAAACAAATCCATTCATCAGCGTGCAATTCCACCCAGAGAGTTCGCCTGGACCTTTTGATACGCAATATTTATTCGATAAATTTCTGAAAGTGTTTTCAAAATGACAAAAAAAGTGCTAGTGTTGGGTTCAGGATCGTTGAAAATAGGCGAAGCCGGAGAATTTGACTATTCCGGTTCGCAGTGCCTCAAAGCCTTGCGCGAGGAAGGGATTAAAACCATATTGATAAATCCAAATATTGCCACGATACAAACGAATGAAGATATGGCAGATAAAATATACTTCCTGCCTTTGACGCCATACTTCGTAGAAAAAGTCATTAAAAAAGAAAATCCAACTGGCATAATGCTTTCTTTTGGAGGCCAGACTGCGCTAAACTGCGGGGTAGAGCTTCATAACAAAGGGATACTGAAAAAATACAAAGTAAAAGTATTAGGCACACAGATTGACGCAATAAAAAATACAGAGGACCGCGCATTATTTATTAAAAAATTAAAAGAGATTGAAATCAAAACACCAGAGAGTATAGCAGTTGAAAACGTTAAAGACGCAGAGGAAGCTGCTGAAAAGCTATCGTATCCTGTTATGATAAGATCAGCATATACACTTGGCGGGCAGGGTTCCGGCGTAGTATTAAACAAAGATGCATTAACTCAAAAAGCAAAAAAGGCTTTTGTCTATTCGCCTCAAATACTAGTTGAAAAATATCTTGGCGGATGGAAAGAAATAGAATATGAAATTGTCAGAGACGCACATGACAATTGCATAGCTGTATGCAATATGGAAAATATAGATCCAATGGGCATACATACTGGAGAGAGTATTGTAGTGGCGCCTTCCCAAACTCTAACAAATAAAGAGTATAATAAACTGCGCGAAATCGCAATAAAAGTCATAAGACATCTTGGAATAGTGGGAGAGTGCAACATACAATTCGCGCTGGACCATAATTCTGAAGAATATAGAGTTATTGAAGTCAATGCTCGGCTGTCAAGAAGTTCTGCTTTAGCGTCCAAAGCAACTGGCTACCCGCTTGCTTTTGTAGCGGCGAAACTTGCGTTGGGCTATTCATTAATGGAGCTAAAAAATAACGTTACAAAAATAACAAGCAGCGGTTTTGAACCCGCTCTCGACTATGTAATAGTAAAGATACCTAAGTGGGATTTTCAAAAATTCAAAAGAGTCAGCCTTGAAATAGGAAGTGAAATGAAAAGCGTTGGAGAAGTAATGGCGATAGGAAGAAAGTTTGAAGAAGCAATTCAAAAAGCAATGAGAATGTGCGGATTCAATGGTTTAGTCGGCAACGAATTAGAATTCGCAGATTTAGAAAAAGAAATGACAAATCCAACTGACAAAAGAGTTCTTATGATTGCCGAAGCAATAAGAAGAGGCACGCCAATAGAGAATATATACGAACTGACGCATATAAGCAAGTGGTTTCTATTCAAAATAAACAATATAGTTGAAATAGGAAAAAAACTTTCTGGATATAGACTAGAAAATGTGCCTATAGATCTAATCAAAACAGCGAAACAATATGGATTTTCAGATATACAGTTGGCAAACCTATTATCTGAAAAAGACCCTATAGCAGTAAAACGTCTGAGAAAGATTCACAATATAATACCGGTAGTCAAACAAATAGACACACTCGCTGCAGAATTTCCAGCAAAAACAAACTACCTATACTTAACATACAATGGCGAGAAGAACGATATAGAGTTCAACAATAAAGGCGTAATTGTCCTGGGATCTGGGTCCTACAAAATAGGAAGCTCGGTGGAATTTGACTGGTGTTGTGTAAATGCAGTTCGCACTCTAAAAGATTTAGAATACACAACAATAATGATAAACCACAATCCAGAAACTGTAAGCACAGATTATGATATATGCGATAAATTATATTTTGAGGAGTTGAGCGTTGAAGCTATACTAGAAATTTACGAAAAAGAGCTTCCAATTGGCGTCATTATTTCAATGGGCGGGCAGTTGCCGAATAATCTTGCTATGGGTCTGCATAGTAGCGGAGTAAAAATTTTAGGCACAGATCCACAAAAGATTGACAATGCAGAGGACAGGCATAAATTTTCAATGTTGTTGGATTCATTAGGCATAGACCAGCCGGAATGGTTAGAAGTAAAATCTATTGAAGAAATAAAAAAATTTGCTGATAAAGTCGGATATCCTGTTTTAATTAGACCGTCATATGTTCTTAGCGGCGCAGCAATGAGCATAGCCTCAAA
>CAYMQE010000004.1:12448-19440 GCA_964392695.1 Candidatus Woesearchaeota archaeon
CAATACCTATTCAGAAGACAAAAGTATTCCGCGTAAAGGGCTATTTAGACAAGGCAGTCAAGGTGTCAAAAGAATATCCTGTAGTCGTAAGTAAATTCATCACAAATGCCAAGGAGTTAGAGATGGATGCTGTTGCAAAAGACGGCGAAGTAATAATTTACGCTATTTCTGAACATATAGAAAATGCGGGCGTACATTCAGGCGATGCAACAATAGTCCTGCCGCCGCAGTATACATATATTGAAACAATAAGAAAGATAAAGATAGCAACTAAAAAGATTTCAAAAATGCTGAATATAACCGGGCCATTTAATATACAATTCATAGCAAAAGACAATAAAATAAAAGTTATAGAATGCAACCTAAGGGCCTCGAGAAGCTTTCCTTTTGTAGCTAAGGTAACAAAAAACAATTTTATTGAACTGGCTACAAAAGCTATAATGGGTTTGGATATAAGCGGAAGATATGACACCCTCGGACTTGACTATGTTGGAGTGAAAGCCCCGCAATTCTCATTTTCAAGATTGCATGGAGCAGACCCAATGCCAAGCGTTGAAATGGCCTCAACCGGAGAAGTCGCATGTTTAGGCGACGATTTGCATGAAGCGCTTCTCAAATCACTGCTTTCAGTCGGTTTTGTGCTTCCGCGCTCCAACATACTTCTCTCAACAGGCCCGGTAAAGAACAAGGCGTATTTAATGGAAAGTATAAACAAACTGAGGGATATGGGATTCAATATATACTCAACAGAAGGCACAGCCAAATTCTTAAAGCAAAATGGAATACAAACAGAGCTATTACATTATCCTTTAGACAAAAAGGAGCCAAATGCATTAACGTACATTCAGGAAGGAAAAATAGATTTTGTGATTAACATACCAAAAAATTATGAAGATGAAGAGCTTGAAAACAACTATCTGATAAGAAGAATGGCAGTGGATTTCAATATACCGCTTCTTACTAACGCGCAGATTGCAAAGTTATTCATAGAGGCTTTATACAGCAAAAAGCTGGATGATCTGAAAATAAAAAGCTGGGATGAATATAAATGATTAAAATATTGTCAATACTAGCGGATTTTCTAGCAAAAAAAACGATTGATGCAGAAATAGACAAAAAAAAATTTATCAAAATAGAAAAGGAAGCTGTAGGAAAAATTTACGCTGTGGATGGAGGAAACGCCACAATATACGACGGCGGAACGTGGATACTGCAGAAAATTAGAGTAAGCATAGTCGGCTACAACTTAAAGAAAATATTTGAACAGAAAAAAGCTGTAGAGACGCATTTGATTTACGGCTGGTCCGAAAACAAAATAGAAAAAAAATTTGACAATTTTGACGCGGAAATGCCTGGGCTGTCATTTGATGGATTGAAATTTGAGGACATAGGAGACCACATAAGAAAGATTATAGAGACAATGACGGCGATGAAATTCTTAGAAAAAATGGACAACAATGATATTTTGCTGATAGACGGCATATTCTCCTCTGAATCAAAAGATGAAAAATGGGCGGTAGACAAATTAGTTGATGAAGCTAAAAGGAGAAGCATTATTTTAGTCGGCATTGCAAAGACCAGCAGGCTAAGAACGAAAAGTGGGGGGAATATGCTCGGCCTAATAGCAAAGAATTCGCCTGCTGGCAAATGGCATTATAAATTAGAAGACAACGATTTCGCTGTCAAACTTCACAACCAGAGCGAAAATGTATTCAGAATAAATGTTTCATCTGACATAGAAAAATGCCTGCCGATTTTAGCCTTTTATTCAAAAGATCCGTTAATCGCCGGCTACCCCTACCCATTGATTAAGGCGGATAAAATATCAAGAATATCAGAAAATGAGAGCATGCTTGAGAGAAATTTAATCCGCCTTGGCGCAAAGAAAGAGGGCTTTTATGAGGATATAAAGACTCAGCTCTTTCATTCAAAACTTGATAAAAGAAATTTCAGGTAAGTGTAGTAATTTATTTAATATCCACGCAGTTGATTTCTCAGGTTATGGAACTTGTTGGAGAGGTTGTTGCGGGCAGTGTTTCCGGCAAAGTGATTATAAGGCTTCATTCTGAGCAGGAAGTGGACGTAGGAGATTTATTAATAGCAAAGGACGGCGAGTCTAAATATTATATAAAAATAGTGGATTCTCAAATAAACAGCCAGATAGGCGGGCAATTCATTGAGGAGATTGTCGGGCAAAAATTAGAATACGGCGAAGATTACAATATATTCGATGAAAGGGAAAGATTTTACAGGCTGTGCCATGGAAAGATACTGAAAATAAGAAAAGATAATACACTTTTTCCATCGCGAAGCGTTCCGCACTATTTTTCGCAGGTGTTCAAAATAAACAAGCTGGATCTGGATTTCATAAATAACAGGGGGGAGATACAGATAGGAAAGCTGAGGCTTGGCAGAAGAGTTTTAGACGACGTTACTATAGCTCTTCCTGCAGAGAAATTGATATCGCATCATATGTTAGTCGTCGCCGCAACAGGCAAGGGCAAAAGCAATTTTGCAAAAGTATTCATCAGCGGGCTGATGAACACGAAACGAGTTGCATCTATAGTGATGGACCCGCATGGAGAATACTACGGCGAAAAGGGGACTATAGGATTATCTTCAGACAAGAATCGGCATAGAATAGTTTATCTTACGCCGAGATTCAGAGATTTTCCTGGAAGCGAACAGCTGAAAATTTATGCTGAAGATTTAGAGCCGAATAATTTCTTCGGAATAATTGACCTAACAGATGCGCAAAAGGAAGCGATGGATGCATTATACAGAAAATATTTCAAAGACTGGCTAAAAAAATTGCTGATAGAGCTATTGCCCGATGCTCTCGTTGCAGAAACTGGAAATAGGATACAACTCGTAACAATAAACGCGCTGAAAAGACGACTTAGCTATTTAATGGATATAGAGGGTGAAGAAGGACTTATATTCAGCCTGAAAACCAACAGGGACATCAGCGTGTTTGACAAAATAAAGAGGGCTGTAAATGAAGGCAAAATAATTATAGTAGACACAAATCTTGTAGGAGATGAAGCAGAAAAATTAATAGCAAGCAGCATCGTCGGACAAATATTTGAAATTTACAGAAAAACAAAACAGAATGCGCCTGATCTATTCAGAAATTTGCCTGAAATTTTGCTGGTATTTGAAGAAGCTCCAAGAGTGCTCGGCGCTTCAGTTGGGCAGAATATATTCAGCACTATAGCGAGGGAAGGAAGAAAATTCAAAGTAGGCCTATGCGCAATAACGCAGATGCCCTCTCTGCTTCCGAAAGAAGTATTAAGCCAGATGAACACTAAAGTAATTCTTGGACTGCCTGCGCCGGCTGACAGAGAAGCTGTGATAAATTCCAGCACACAAAGTATAGACGATGAATCAACAGAGATACAAATGCTGGATACTGGAGAAGCACTAATAACGAGCCCATTCTTACAATTCCCTATACCGGTAAAAGTGGACTATTTTGACGATCTTGTAAAAGACAGCAAAAAAGAAATACAGGCAACAAGAGGGATAGGATGAAATTTGCACATATAGGCGATACGCATATAGGCGCCAGCAATTTCAAGCTTGAAGAAAGGAAACTTGATTTTTACAGAGCCTTTGAAAATGCAATTGACAACTGCATAAAGGAAAGGGTTGACTTAGTTATACAAACTGGAGACTTATTTGATGTTGGAAGACCTTCAGTGCGAGACATTATCTTTGCGCTAGAAAATCTGGCGAGGCTTAAGGAAGCTAGAATACCATTCGTAACTGTTCCAGGAAGCCACGATGTATATATGAATGAAACGCCGATAAGCATTCTTGAAAGACTAAATCTTTTGATAAATATAGGCTCTGAACGATACTTCAAACAGGAGGAAGACTGCGTAGTGCATAAAGGAGAAATTTTAGGGAATTATTTCATAGCAGGAATGCCAGGCTACAGAAGCAATGTAAAGAAAAGATACGAAAGCCTGAAAATAAATATGCCTGCAGGAAAATTCTCGATTTTCGTATTTCATCACATAACAACAAATGTTACAGGAACTGAATTATTTTCTGATATACCAGTTAGCCTGCTTCCGCCAGGGTTCAACTATTACGCCGGTGGACACTGGCACGGAAAACACGAAGGAATGCTGGATGAATCGCCCATATTGTACGCAGGCAGTATAGAACACACAGACAGCGCAGAGATGGAAAAAAATCCGGACAAGGGAATGTATATAGTTGATGTGATAGATAGACGCCCTAAATATAGATGGATGCCGTTTGTGACAAGAAACATCATGACAAAAATTGTTGAATTCAGAGAGCTGTCGCCTTCTGAAGCAATGACTAAAATAATTGCTGAAATCCCGCGTGTAGAAAGCGGAAGCATTCTTCTCCTAAAATTAAAGGGAAATCTTTCAATAGGCTTGCGTGGAGAAATAAATAGACAAAGGATAGAGGCAATAGCAAAAGAGCGCGGTTTTCTGCACTGCAAAATATTCTTAGGCGACGTAACTGACCAAAACGGAATTGAATATCAAGATACAAAAGACAAGACATTGGAAGAAATAGAAAGCGAATACCTAAAGAAAAAAGGCTATGAAGATCATGTAGTCGCTTTGGCAAAAAATTTTATTAAATTAATCGGGCTTCCGCAGACGCCAAGCGAACTTGAGACAAATTCACAAAGATGCGTTGAAATGATAGACCAGACTCTCGGTGGCTGAATTGAAAATAAAAACGATAAAACTTGAAAATATACGCTCGCACGAAAATACAAAAATAGAGTTCGAGGACGGCATAACTATACTAAACGGAAGAACCGGAAGCGGAAAATCCTCTATCCTTATGGCAATTGAATACGCGCTTTTCGGAGCAAAAAGCCTAGACAACAACACGCAGATGCTGAAAAGAGGAGCTGACAACGGAAGGGTAGTGCTGGAATTCGTGATAGAAGGAAGAACTTACAGGATAGTGCGCGGACTAAAAAGAAGCGGAAATAATATACATGCGGATCCGGACAATATGGAGATATTTTTAGATAATATCTTAATGCCCATATTCAACAGAACAGACGACATAAACCAGAAAATACTCGAGATTTTAAAATTTCCAACAGATATAAAAAATCCTGTAGAGCTTTTTGAGGTAATTTCATACACTAAACAGGATGAAATAAGAAAATTGATTGAGTTATCTACAGAGAGCAGGCAGGAGCAGATAGACAATGTATTGCAGTTGTCTAAATACAAGAATACATACAACAACTTGAGAGGCATAATAAACGTTTACGAAAACAGAATGTCTAAAATAGAAGGCCTTCTCGAGTCTCTGAATTATTTAGAGAATGAAGCTGACGTCATAAAAAATAAAATTTTATCTGATGAGTCCGCTCTTAGCGGCAGCTCAATAAGAATAGAGAGCATAAAGAATGAACTCGCGGGTGTTGTAAATTCAAAAAAGATGATGAAAGATACATACGAATCCTTGATAGAGGAAGACAAAAAACACGCAGAATTGCGCGGTAATTTAGAGCAAATAAAAAGTGAATTGGAGCGCATAAATAAAGAAAACTCTGCTTTTATGGAGCGCCTTGCCCAAGTAAAAAATGGCCTTTCAGAGATGAAGGATGTTGAAGGCATTGACGACCTGCAGGTGCAAAGGGCAAGGATAGAAGGAAGAGTAATGGGCCTAAAGGCGGAAATAGAAAATTTGGAGAAAGAAATGGAAAAAATAGATAAATTAAGAGACGGTATGGACTGCCCAACATGCGAACAGGGAGTAACGCGAGAACATATAGCAAAAATAAAAAATAAGTACGAAAACAAAATACATGACAAGTACACAGTGCTATCTGATCTGGAAGTCAGTCTGAGAAGCTATAAAGAAAGAATGGATGCCGCCTCAAAGCTTGACGCATTTAAATCAGAGATAAACAGGATTGAATTGGCGCTCAAAGAAAGAGAAGACCAAGCAAGAAGCCTTATTGGCAATAAACAAAAAATAGAGTCTGAATTGGGAGCGATGCACACAACACTGCAGGGTTTGGATGCAAAAAGAAAAGAGTTGGAGGGGCTGGAGCAAAAAGAGCTTAGTCTATCAAGGGAAGTTTCCTCCATTGAAAGCATAATAATATCGTTGCAGAAAAACATAGCAGAAGATAAATTGATGCTAGCTGAAAAAGAAAAAAAACTCATAGAACTGCAGGAACAAAAAAAGAAAATGGAAAAAACAGGCGCTGTTATCTCTGTGCTTAACCGACTAAGGGATGACATAAGGGATATACGAGAAATAGTAAGAAGCAGGTTTTTAATGAATCTGCGCGCAGAATTCCAAAAAACTTTTGAAAATTTAAGACTGCATGAAAACGACTACAGTGTTGATGTAAAGCCTGACTACGAACCGGTATGCTACACTTCAGAAGGAGGGGAGGAGGTGCCTATAATAAACTTAAGCGGCGGAGAAAAAACAAGTGTAGCAATGGCTTATAGATTATCATTATCAGATATAGCTGCACAGCTCGGTGGAGTCCAGAGAACAGAAGTTCTTCTTCTTGACGAACCCACACTTGGATTTGACAGGGACGACATAAAGGAGATTCCGACTATTTTAAGAAACATAGAAACAATACCGCAGATAATTTTAGTGACGCACGTGCAGGAATTAAAAGAGGCGGCTGATCATCTATACACTATTGAAAAAGTAAAAGGCACAAGCACTGTGATTAAATAAGCTTCTTCCCTTCCTTCTGAGGAACAATCCTAAGGCCATTGCTGAATTTTTTGTCCAATTCCGCGCCCTGAAAATATTCATGAAGCAGAATAGACAATGCAGCCACTTCGCTATGCGGTTGAAGTCCGACGCTGACGTTATAATCTGCTAAATGATAAATCTCAGGCGGAACTTTTTCACCGCCTATAACTATCAGCAGGTTTTTGTGTTTTTGAATATCACTTATCTCGCTCTTCAATTCAAGTCCATACATTGTCAAGTGAACTATCTTG
>CAYMQE010000005.1:0-3009 GCA_964392695.1 Candidatus Woesearchaeota archaeon
GCAAGAGAAAAATAATAACCCGGAGGTGTTGTTGGGTGTTGTTGAAGAAGGAGAGTGCGAACTTGCTGTTGTGCGCGAATATGGGCTTGATTTTATTGGCAAATTGGTTAAAAATATACCTGGTAAAAATGATGAGAACCATGAGAAATACAGAAATGAATTTTACTCTTACATAGCCAAAGAGCTTGAGCGAATAGCTAAGGAAAAGAATCTTAACCTGGTTCTTGCCGGCGGTAATGTTGTGGTTGCTGATACGCTGAAGAAATATCTGCCTAAGCAGAGCAAGATAAGGATTGTTCACATATCCTCCAGCAGCCGCAGTGGTATACACGAGATGCTCGCACGCGGTTATGTAGAAGAGTTGGCTAAAGATTTGCGGTTCGCACACGAAGCGCGTGTAGTTGAAGAATTATTGGCTAGGCTTGGCAAGAATAGAAAAGTTGCCGTTGGCTTCAAGGATGTTGCAGAAAAAATTTCCATAGGCTCTGTTGAAACATTGCTAGTCACTGACAAATTCTTAGTCAACAGCAGAACTGATGCGAAATATGTAGAATTGGAGAATTTGATGCGTGAATGCGAGAAGCTTGGCGGAGAAGTTGATATAATATCCACAGAGCATGAGTATGGAGAGAAACTGCAGGCGTTGAGAGGAATTGCGGGTCTATTAAGGTATTAAAATGTATACTAGTGAAGAAGAGTTATTCAAAGCTGTTATAAACAGAATTGATAGAAATGCAACTGATCGTGATATATCCTGGATAGCTTATGCAATTCTCTTTAAACCTTATATAAAAATTAAAAATTCTATTGCTAATGGAAAAAATATTTACGGCGTTGGTGAAAATCACTTTGCCATTGAGCCTGTGTACTATATACACAACTCTATTGTGCCATTAATTAAAGATGCCGGCAACTGGCTCTTTCTGAGAGAAAGTTTATACGATGGGTCTAACAAAATATTATTCCCTACTGATTATTATGTGAAAGAATTAGCCCTGCTCTATAATGTACCAATTTTAGAAGCCTTGGGTGATTTGAATCTTTGTGTTGATGAGTTCTCTAAAGAAGGCGTTAGCAAAGAAATAATGGTCAAGTCAATTTTTAACGGGTATAAAATAATTAAACAATCTCTTATTGATATGAATTCCGCCGAATTCCGAAGAATCATGGAAGATAGTTCGGTTGAAGTTGTTGAGCCGGATAGAATATATAGGATATGGGACGCATTTTCTAAGAAAAGGATTGAAAATATATTAGGCGAACGCACTGAGAAAAATATTTTATTCAGCGCAGGTTATACTCACCTGAGAATTCTGCCATGAATTTTTTCAATAGTTTCCATTTCCTCTCCTATTAATCTCCGCTTTAATCTCATTTTGAAATTTTGGTGCTGCACTTATTCTTAAAATAAATAAGTTATCCAACGTTAGCTGTTCCAGTGTTTTATTTCTAACAACTTTCTTTACTGTTTCGTATTCCCTAGGCAGTTTATTTATCTCCTGATTTGTGAGTTTCATTTGCTTCAACTCCAAATATCCTAATTCTAATCCTGAAATACTTGTCGGCAAACTCTTTAATTTACTATGTTCAAGATCTAATCTATTCAGAGTCGCCAAATCTCCAAAACTCTCCGGCAAACTCTTTAATCTATTATGTTCAAGATTCAACACTTTTAAATTCGCCAAATTTCCAAAACTCTCCGGCAGGCTATTAAGTTGATTGTAGTCTAAACTCAACTCTCTCAAGTTCACCAATTTCTCAATATCTTCTGGCAGGCTATTAAGTTGATTCTTGTTTAAATACAGCACTTCCAAATTCATCAAATTTCCAATACTCTTCGGCAAAGTTTTTAATCTATTATATCTGAGATCTAACATCTCTAAGTTCACAAAATTTCCAATATTCTCCGGCAAACTCTTTAATCTATTATATGTAAGATCTAACATCTTTAGTTTCGTTAAATTTCCAAAACTTTCTGGCAGGCTATTAAGTTGATTTCCGCTTGAATACATCTTTATCAAGTTCACTAAATTTCCAATACCCTCTGGAAAACTATTTAATTTATTATGTGTAAGATACAACTCCTTCAAATTCACTAAATTTCCAATATTCTCCGACAAAGTTTTTAATCTATTATGTGTAAGATTTAGCTCCTCCAAATTCACTAAATTTCCAATACCCTCTGGCAAACTCTTTAATTTATTATATCCAAGATACAACGCCTTCAAATTCATCAAATTTCCAATACTATCTGGAAAACTCTTTAATCTATTATGTCCAAGATTCAATGTGGTTGTCTTTTCATCAATTGCTCTCTGAATTCTATTTTCAATAGTTCCCATTTTCAGATTTGATATTGGAACCAGTAAATAAATGTTATCGTTTATCCTGCTGCAAAGAAAGCTTCGGGAAAGAAAGTATTGCCCTTGACACAATGCAATGAGTTGTTAAGGCTTCACATAATTAATAAATCTCGGGAAAGGTATAGCATCTCTTATGTGGTCTAAACCGCAGAACCATCTTATCACTCTTGCAACTCCTAGACCGAAGCCTGCGTGCTGCACTGTTCCATAACGCCTTAAATCTAGATACCATTCGTAGCGGGTCGGGTCGTCGCCTTCACTTTTCAGCTTCTCAATTATTTTTTTGTGATCAATCTCTCTTTCACTGCCGCCGATTATTTCGCCGTAGCCAAATGGCGCCTGCATATCTGCGCAAAGAACGAGTTTCTTATCCTCTGGGTCAACTCGCATATAGAATGCCTTTAGTTTTCTAGGCCATTTCATTATGAACATAGGATATTTTTCGTCCTGCATCAACAGCTGTTCGTCTTCTGTCTTTATATCGTCGCCCCATTTTATTTTTGAGCCTATTTTTTGGGGCTGCTGCCTTTGAAGAATGAGTGTTCCAATGGGCTGCACAGCACCGGGATCACCATAAATACGTGGATACAGAGCGCGACGCCTACAATATCAAGCAAGCGTTTTTCTCCGTGCATATCGGGTGCTC
>CAYMQE010000005.1:3019-5234 GCA_964392695.1 Candidatus Woesearchaeota archaeon
TTTATTTTTTAGTTTATTTTTTGCAGAATCTCTATAGCATATTAATAAGTTACTCTTTTGAAAGGCGTCTTCATTCCTAGTAAGTATGCGGGGTCCTGCCCCAACATTTTTAATTCATCTGCTCTGTGCTTGGCGACGCTATGTGCAATATGCGCGACTAATTCTTCCTGCGTTTTTAATGTTCCATCAAGTCCGCACCATGGCTCTTCAGCTTCCAAGTGCCAATACTCTGTAACATGTTTTCTCGTTCTGCTTTTATCAGCGCGGAAGCTCGGAGCTATAGTAAACACTTTTCCCAGCGAGAATATCTGCGCTTCCAGGTGCATCTGACTGCTCTGCGTTAAGTAGGCAGTTGTGTCGAAATATTTCAATTCAAATAATTCGCTTCCATCTTCTCCGCGTGTTCCAACGAACATTGGACATATTGTCTCGTAGAATCCATGCTCTCTGAAATATTCTCTAGCAGCGCGGAAAACTTCGTCCTGTATCCTCATGACAGCAATTAATTTATCATCTCTTATAGCCAAATGCCGTACGCTCATAAGAAATTCCGGGCTTTTATCGCGCGTTATAGGCCATCTTTCAGCAAGGCCAACTATATCCAATTTTGATGCTTTGAATTCACAGCCTCCTGGAGCGCGCTCGTCCTTTGCTACTTTCCCTTCAATCTGACAGCAGCTTTCAACTGTTATTTTTTCTGCATCTTTCCATGCCTTGGAATCTTCATCAATTGTGCATTGTATCGAACCTGTGGCGTCTCTAATATCTAAAAATATAGTTTTCTTGCTGTCTCTTTTGTGCTTTACCCAGCCTCGTATGCCTATAGTTTGGTCGATGTGGCTCTCTTTAATAGCCGAACTTATATCTTTAAATTCCATAAGAACCTCCTAAAGTGATAACTATATATAAGAATTTACTTCTTTCGATTTTGACAATCACTTTTCATGTGTAAACAATTGGAAAGTATTATTTATATATGTATCTTTTTTTATTCTGGTCATGAAGGAATTTGATGGAAGAATTTATATTAGCGATGCAATAACCAAAACTGGAGCTGTAAGAATAGCAGGCTGGATTTCTGATATACGCATTCTAAAATCAATTTCATTTCTTGTGATTAGAGACTTTACAGGTGAACTTCAAGTTATTATTCCTCCAGAGTTGTCAAGCGTACTGCAGAAATTAACTAAAGAATCTGTGGTTGCAGTCGCTGGACAAATGCAGAAATCAAAGATAGCAAGAAGCGGCGTTGAATTAATTGCAAAAGAAATTTTGCCTGTTAGCATATCCGAACAGCCGGTGCCTCTTGACACCAGCGGAAAGATAGACAGCGGCATAGAAGCAAGAATTAATTGGCGTTTTCTTGACCTGCGTCTTCCTAAACATAGAGCGATATTCAAAATACAGAGCAGGATAATGAAAGTTTTCCAGAGTTATTTTCACAATCTCGGTTTTGTTCAAATAAATCCCGCGTCCATTGTTTCTGAATCTACAGAAGGAGGTGCAGATTTGTATGAAGTCAAATATTTTGAACAGAAAGCGTACCTTGTGCAGTCCCCGCAGTTGTACAAACAAATGGCTGTAATCTCTGGCCTTGAGAAGGTCTTTATGATAACACCTGTTTGGCGCGCAGAAAAACATAATACTACCAGGCATTTGAATGAGAGCAGGCAGTGCGATATTGAAGTCGCATTTGCAGATAATAATGATGCGATAAAATTTATGTCTGACTTTATGCTGCATCTTTTGAAGACAGTAAAAAAAGAATGCGCAGAAGAGCTCAAGCTTTTGAATGTTGAAATAAAAGCACCGCAAAAAATAGAAATTATAACCTATGAAAAGGCGTGCAAAATTATAGGCAAAAAACCAGGCGAAGACTTTTTGTCAGAAGATGAAAAAAAATTAGGCGCAAAATATGACTTGGTTTTTGTGAAGGACTACCCAACTAATGTGCGCGCCTTCTACAGCATGCCTTACAAAGATAAGCCTGAGTACTGCAAGTCCTACGATTTGATATATAATGGCGTTGAAATCTTATCAGGAGCACAGCGTATACATGAACCCGAACTCTTGGAGAAGCAGATAAAAGCAAAAGGGCTTGATCCAAAGGGATTCAAATTTTACATTGATGCCTTTAGATACGGAGCGCCTCCGCATGCTGGATGGAGTTTCGGCCTTGAGAGAATGACTATGCAGATGCTGAAAATTGATAACA
>CAYMQE010000005.1:5244-7463 GCA_964392695.1 Candidatus Woesearchaeota archaeon
TACGCGAAGCTGTTTTATTTCCGCGCGATAGAACCCGATTAACACCCTAGCTAATTTGAAATAAAAATAAAAAAGTTTTTTAAAAACCTTTTACAGACGAAGACTAATATTATTCTTCCCAGTCATCGTCACTATCATCTTCTTCGTCTTCTACTTCATCTTCATTATCTTCTTCTTCATACGCCATGTTGTTTGCACCCCTAATAAGGTTGCTTTTCTATTGTTGATACTATCTATTTAAATCTATCGCCTCTGCCTCGCTCGAGGGTGTTACTTATTCTTCGTCATAATCTTCATTATCGCCGTCGCCGCCCTCTTCATCACTATATTCTTCGTCTTCGTCATCCATTTTGTAATAATCTTCAGCCATTTTTTATTACACCTCCTTTTGTTTTTCTAGCGCCCCTTTTAGAATTTCAGCTATTAATTTTCCATCTACTTTGCCGCGAAGCTCTTTCATTGCTTCGCCCATTAATTTTTGGAATGCGTTGTAGTCTGAAAGAAGTTCTTTATTTTTTTCAACGATTTCTTCTATTTTTTTCGTTGCTTCCTCTTGTGATATTGAATTTGAGTCTATACTTCTGCCGCGGAGCAAATCTTTAACTCCATCTTTGCTGATTTTTCCTTCTTTGTACTTGAGCAATACCTCCATTAACTCTTCATAGCTTTTTTTTGGATGCGCGAGAATCGTGGATGCGATGAACTGCGCATCAACGCCAACATTTTTGTACAGCTTCAAAAATATGTCCTCCGCCTCCTGCGATATTATCTGCTCGGCAATGTGTTTCTGCACGCCAAGCTTGTTCATAAATAATATTTTCTTTTCTTGGCCTTCGGGCAATTCTTTCCTAGCTTTTTTTATTAATTCGCCTGTTATTGCAATCGGTGGCGCATCTGTTTCAGGATACATTCTTGCTGCTCCTGGCATAGGCCTAAGGAATTTTGTTGAACCATCTGGTTGCGCACCGCGGACACAGGCTTCTACTGTTTTTTCTTCCAACTGCCTTTCAACTTCTTTCTCAATCACTTTTGGCATCGTTCGTATGTCCTGCACTCCCTTTATTTCCACCCGACTGCCGTTCATTACTGATACATTTACATCCTGGCGGACAGTTCCAATGCCTCTTTTTATTTTCACCATTCTTGAAATTCTTCGTATCTCCATTGCCACTTCTTTTGCATGCTCTGCATTTTTTATATCCGGCTCTGTGCTAAGTTCTATGAGAGCTATACCCTGTCTGTCCAAGTGCCAAATTGCCTTAAAGTCCGTTTTTTCCAGTTTACGGCAGGAGTCTTCTTCTAAAATAAGCGATGCTATGGCTACTTTGCCAAGACTGCTTTTCACATAGCCGTTTTTTGCTATAAGCGATGTTCTTTGAAAACCCGTTGTTACAGAGCCGTCGGTTATTATTTTTCGCATCACTTGTATTTCATCTACTATCTTCATGTGCAATAATTTTGATAATTGAAGCGCTGTCAGCAGTGCTTCTCTATTTAGTGCGTGAGGCGGTTCGCTGTCTGTATCTACGTTGCAGGATGTTTTGTGGTCGCCTTTGTAAACCATAATTTTATTCTTTTGCGACTCAAATTTTGAGGCTACGTCAATTTTTCCCGTTTCTCCAGCTACGGCTATCAATTTTCTTTCTATTTCAAAATTCGGTTCAGCTTGTGATATTTCTGACGGACAGCTGCAGAATAATTTTCTTGTGTCCAACTGCTGGTGCAATTCAAGTCCGCATTTGAATCCAATTTTCTCATAGTCAATCAATAAAATCACCGTTGAATACTGTTCGTTCTTCTAATTCTCCCGCCAAATCTACAGCCATAAGCTCTCTAACTTTTTTCATGTTCTTTGTCTTTCCAAGCACATGAGATAATTTCACTAATGCGATATCAGAATGCATGTCGTTAGCCCATATTACACCTGTGCTGTTCAACAGCCTTAAATTTCTGTAAACGAAAGAGTGCGTTCTGCCGAAAATTGTCTGTGTTGACATGACTATCGGTATGCCTTTCTTCACAATTTTTTTTATCGTTGGAAGCCAGCTGTCTTCTAAAGTTTTTACGTGCCCCAAACCTGTGCCTTCTATTACAATTCCTTTATATCCCTGCTTGACTAAAGCATCTAAAATTTTTGGGCCGAGAAATGGCGTTGTCTTTACAAGAGCCACTTTCTCTAGTGCCAAATTTAGTTTGCACCTTGAGTCGCTTCTCTTTCT
>CAYMQE010000005.1:7473-19207 GCA_964392695.1 Candidatus Woesearchaeota archaeon
TTCGTCTAGTATTTTTATTTTACCATCTGGGTGTATTTCTGCCAACGGCTTTGAGTTTACAGATTTGAATGCGTCTCTTCGCGAAGTGTGCAGTTTTTTAACGCGTGTTCCTCTATGGGCATAGCAGTAATCGTCATTCTCTGTTGCGTGCATTATTACAGCTACTTCAGCTATATCTGATGCACAGTAATGTGCTGCGCATAATAAATTCTGCACGCCGTCAAAGCTTCCTCTATCCGGCGATCGCTGTGCGCCGACTAAAGCGATAGGTATTGGTATGTCCTGCAGTATGAAGCTCAATGCAGCTGCTGTGTAGCCCATTGTATCTGTGCCGTGCGTAATTATTATTCCATTTACCCCTTTCTTTAGCTCTTCGTCTACCATTTTTGCCAGTTTTTTCCAATGCGCGGGAGTAATATCTTCGCTGGCTATTGTGAACGGATTTTTGAATGAAACTATGTCTACAATTTCTGTTATTTCCGGCGCTGTTGAAATTATTTCTTCAGCGCTGCGGCACATAAAGACGCCACCTGTTTTGTAGTCAACATGCGTGCCTATTGTTCCGCCGGTTGTTATAAAAGAAATCTTTGTTTTTGCGTTTGACTTTAATTTCTGCGTCGGAATTTTTTTAGGCAGAAAACTGCCTTTTTTTATTATACGCATTCTAACGGGTTTCTTAATTCCTATATTGTATCCGGAGTCGAGCTTTACTATAATTATACCTTTCGCTGAGGCGTCAGTTATCGGCAAAAGAACTCCTTTGAATGCCTGTCCGTCTTTTTTAATTTCAACATAATCTCCTGCTTTAGGCATGAAACTAAAAATATAGTGCGAATTTAAGTAATTTTGTAAGCCCGTTTTATCTTCTCCAAATCATCAGCTTCTGAAACAGGCTTGTCGTATCTTATACTTTTTAGCGTGGGAAATCTTAGAGCAAATCCTGATTCATATGTGGGAGACTTTTGCAGCTCCTGATAGCCGACTTCCAGCACTAATTTGGGCTTCACAGTTGTTTTCTTTCCTTCTGTCTTTATTATTAATGGCTTCAGAATCTTCGTTATCTCTTCATATTCCTCTTCTGTCGGTCCAGAGCTCATCTTTCCTATTGTGAGCAATTTTTCGTCGTTCCTGCATGCAAGAACATAAGAAGTGAGCCACTTGCTTCTTCTCCCGTCGCCCCAGATTGCCTCTACGACAACTAAATCAAACGTTTCCATTCCAGGTTTCAGCTTGACGCCATAGCCTACTCTCCTGCCGGGCTTGTATTCTGCTTCAATGGACTTCATCATCAAGCCTTCGTGCCCCTGTTTAAGTGCTGAACTAAGGAATTTTTGTATCTCGCTCTCGCTGGCTGTTGCAATGTGGTCGCACGGCTGTATATCACTGCTTTTCTTTACTATTCCGTCCATTATTTTTCTTCTTTCTTTAAATGGCATGTCTACGAGCGACTTGCCGTTGAATTCCAAACAATCAAAAACGAAAGTTTTGGTTGGCATCTCCTTTGCCATTTTTTCTATGTCATATTTTCTTTTTATTCTCCTGCTTATCTGCTGAAAGGGTATAGGAATTTCTTTCTTTTTATCATAGCCAACTGCTTCGCTGTCTAAAATGCATGATTCGCATTTCACATTCTTTTTGACAGCGTCTGCTATTTCCGGGAACTGTTTTGTAACATCTTCCAAACGCCGCGTGAATATCTTTACATTTTTTCCGTCATAATGTATCTGCGCCCTCATGCCGTCGTATTTAATATCCGCTAAGCAAGGCCTGCCCACAACTTCAAAGCCTTCTTTTATTGTTTCTACTTTAGTGAACAGCATGCTGTTGATAGGTCTGCCTAATGAGAGTTTAATCTCTTTCAAGCCAATTTCCCCCTCTTTTTTTAGAATACCTGCAACTTTTCCATAGTCTCCGAGCAGGTTGTAAGCATCCTCTATTTTGTTTTTATCAACGCCGAATACTTTTGACAGCGCGTCTCTTACTATACCGTCGCCAACTCCGAGACGCATTACACCCAAAATAGTCCTGACAGCATACCTTGCCTCTAGTGGATTGCATGCAGAAAGCACTTCTGCAATTAGATTTATTTTTTTATCAACTGTGCCTGAGCCTTCCAATTGAGACGCCTTTTCCATATTCTCTATCAGCTTTGCTGTTGTAAGCTCGGAGACGCCGAGTTTTTTTTGCGCATTTTTTTCAAGAAGTTTTTGCGCAGCATTTCCAATGTCTCCTGTTTTTTGCCATGTTTTTTTTACTTCATTTTCCGGCGCTCCGGAAAGCCGTGCAACTGCTTTAATCATCAAGTTGTCAGCAATGCCTATCTCTTTGCTGCTGCTTCTTGGAAAAATCACACCCTGCGCAAGAAGAACTATTTTTTCCAGCTCGTCGGCATTTACGCTTTTTAGAAAGTCTGCAAGTATATCAGTCATTTCAAGAATTTTCGTGGTAGAGTCCAGCTTCTCGTAAAGTTCCACAAGTTTTGAGTATTTCATAATACTTTATTACAAAAGACAAATTTAAAATATACTACATCTTCTACTATACTCTATGGAACTTCAAGAAGCAATAAGAACAAGGCGAAGCATAAGACGATTTGAGAACAGAAAATTAGAGGAGTCCTTAATTACAAAAATAATTGAAGCTGGCACTTGGGCTCCTTCAGTCGGCAACTCGCAGAACTGGTACTTCGTTATTATACGCGATAAGAAAAGTATGGAGAAAATAGCTAAATTGTGTGACAGCAGTTGGATTTCCACAGCGCAGGTGGTACTAGCTGTTTTATCGCGTATAGACCGTTTAGTCAATGATTACGGGCTTGAAGGAGAGAAGTATCACCTTGAAAATGTCTCTGCATGCATACAGAATATGCTTTTGTCAGCGCATGATTTAGGCCTTGGCGCGACTTGGATTACGTCTTTCGACGAAAAAGATATGTCTTATCATCTTGCTCTCCCGGATACTGTAATTCCTGTTGCTGTAATTCCTGTTGGCTACCCTGCTGAAAAGGTTCCCACACCTCCTCGACAGAATATTTTAAACAAGGTATTCAATGAAAGATGGGGTGTCGGAGAAGTAAAGTCAAAGCCGAAGTTGTTGAGGTAAAATGGCAGAACAAAAATTAGTTGCTGGTGCAAGTCTTGCAATTTTTATAGTTCTCCTGCTCTTATTTCTGATGTTCTTTATATTTTGGACAGATCCTGTTACTAGAGCTTGTTTGTTGGATGCAACTAAGTGTAAATAAATTATAAATTCCCGAGCTGTTCGCCCGGGAATTTGTGTGTGTTAATTATCTTAGAATTTTTATTCCTAATTCGTCGCTGATTAAGCTATTTTTGGTTGCGGCTTTGTTTACAGGACCTAAGATGTAAGGAGAGTTTACTCCTGATACTATGGTCATGACGCTTATTCGTCCGTTCATTTCGTCCAAAACGCGCGCTCCAATAATCACTTGCGCATGTTGGTCAAGCTGCTGTGTTACAAGTTCGCCGACTTTGTTCACTTCGTCAAGCGTCATGTCTTGTCCGCCTGTTACGTGAATCAAAGCGCCGCTCGCGCCTTTGTAGTCAACTTCCAGCAGAGGGTTCATCATAGCCTTCTTTACAGCTTCTTCAACCCTGCTTTCAGAGTCGCTGTCGCCTACGCCTATGGCGCATACTCCTCCATGCTTCATTATAGTCTTCACGTCTGCGAAGTCTATGTTTACCAGCGATGGCACTGCTATCGTTTCTACAATTGCTTTAATCATACTGGATACCAATCCGTTTGCAACTGCGAATGCCTGTTGCAGTGGAAGGTTGCCAGCTATGTTTACCTGCCTGTTGTTGTCTATCACGATGACGCTGTCGCTTACTTGTCTAAGCTTGTTCAGCGCATTTTCTGCTTTTTCTATTCTTGAACGTTCGCTGTCAAATGGCATTGTTACCGCGCCTATGACTATTGCGTCGCTCTCGCGAGCTATCTCTGCGACAATCGGTGCAGCGCCAGAGCCAGTTCCACCGCCCAATCCTGTGCAGATGAAAACCATATCAGCGTCTTGAATCATCTCTTTTATTTGTTTCTTTGATTCTTTCGCTGCCTGCTCTCCAACTTCGGCGAATCCGCCGCATCCAAGTCCTCTGCAGGTTTCTTCACCTAACAGAATTTTTTTGTCAGCACTTCGTATATCCAAGTGCTGTTTGTCAGTGTTCATTGCTATTACTTCAGCGCCTTTGACGCCGTCGTGGTAAAGCCAGTCTGCAATGTTGCATCCTCCTCCACCGACACCGACTACTACTATATTTGCTTGGCCCATTATTCCGGCCTCTACGTTTAAATTACTCGCATTTTTCAATGCATTTTGAATTATGAAATCCATTTTTTATTACACCTCTTCGAAAGCTATTTAAATTTCATTTGTTTGATCTTCACTTAAGAACTAGTCCAATGCTCAAATAGTACTATGTTCATTACATTAAACTTATGCCCGTAAGTTTAATCTATTGAATAATTTTTCCAAGAGTGAGCTGACTTATATATTTTGTTGTAATAAAGTAAATAATTATAATTTTCTGTTTTTGCAATTTTTAGCCGGACAATTCGTACATTCTTTGAACGGATTTTTTCCTTTTTCTTGTTGGCGAATCAGACACGCCAATGCACAAAGATAATTGTTTGGCATCTTTTCCTGTAGTTTCTGATAGGTGTTGCTAGATTCCCTTTGCAGTACTATCGTAATTCTTATTTTGTTGTCATCCTCTAATTTTATGTGGCTTCCATTACCCTGTTCCCCCTGGAAACCAATTATGTTAAAATATTTTAGCCAGTTAGTTGCAGATGCAACGTGATTATTTAGATACTTTATAGCATCATTTACTTTGTATTCTAAATCATCAATAGCTTCGTATTCTTTGTTTGCATCTCTTTGTATAACTAGCTCTTTGCTTAATTTATCTACTAATCTATTGTAGTCATCTTCAGACATTTTTCTATTAAGATTGTCGATTGCAGACTGTACTATGCCTTCAATAGCAGCTACTTTTTCCTGTCCTTCAAGGTCTTTCACTTCTCTGAACTTTTTATTTAGAATTAATCCAATTGCTTCCCAATATGTTAATCGTTTTGGCTCTTCGAATATGCGGTTTGCTTTTTGTTTGTATTCCTCAAATCTATTTACCATGAATTTTAGTAGCCTATCTACTATATTTAAATATTACTTTTTAGTAGTAAATAACGTATAGTAAACTATATAAATAGTTTTTCACCACTAGTTAAAGAACAATACTTAAATATATGGACAAACAAAGTGATATCAAATGGTAGTTGACGAAAATACATTATCAAAGGTAAGGAGATATTTTGACCTCAATTTATATGAGGCTAAGATCTTAACAGCTTTGCTCTCCCGAGGGACAAGCACTGCTGGTGAATTGAGCGATATTGCTAACGTTCCTAGAAGCAGAGCCTATGACATTGCTGAGTCTTTGGAAAAGAAAGGCTTTATTGTTATGACGCTTGGAAAGCCAATAAAGTATATGGCTATACCGCCTAAAGAGCTTGTAGAGCGTTCACAAAGGAATGTGACTTTGAATGCTGAGAGAAAAATAGAAAAGCTCTCAAAATTGCACGACAGCGGTTTGATTAAGAGTTTAGAGAGTTTATACTCCAGTGGCATTGATTATGTTGACCATACTGATTTGAGCGGAGCTGTACGCGGAAGAGATAATATCCATCATCATTTGTCTTCAATGATTTCAAATGCGACTTCTTCAGTTGTTATAGCAACAAGTGGAAAGGGTGTTGTAAGAAAGTATGATTCTTTAAAGAGAAATTTAAAAAATGCGAAAGAAAGAGGGATCGCCATTAAGTTTTTGAGCGCTGATGCCATTGAGCAACAGAAAATTGAAGAAATTGGCAAGGTGGCTCAGGTAAAAGTAAGCAAGGATATGGACGCTCGCTTCTGCATAATTGACGGGAAAGATGTGCTGTTTATGCTTAAGAAAGACAATGAAGTTGAAGAGAGTTATGACTCGGGTGTATGGGTAACCAGCGAACTATTAGCTTCTACTCTGAACAAAGCTTTTGAGAAAGCATGGAACGAATAGTTTTTAAGTAAGAAAATTCTTACCACTTCTAATGGAAGTTGAGATAGTTAAAGTTACGGATAAGGGACAGATATCTATACCAGTAAGCTTTAGAAAATCAGCTAATATACACAAAGGAGACAAGTTGGTTATGGTTCGTAATGATAGTACAATTTTACTGGAGAAAGTAAAGCAATCGAACTTTGGATACCTATTAAAACATTCTGAAAAGGTTGCTGAAAGATTATGGGGCAATGAGCAAGATGAAATCTGGAATGAATTTTGAGCAAGGAGACATTGTTATCGTTCCATTTCCGTTTTCAAATTTATCAGATAAAAAAAGAAGGCCGGTATTAGTGCTTTCTAAGACAGAGGATAATCTACATTCTTTAGACATAATAACATGTGGTATAACCTCTAATCTTGCAAATGAAAAATATTCTGTTCTAATAGATAATGATAGTTTGGAGTTCGGTTCTATACCAAATAAAAGCAGGATAAGGGCGGATAAATTATTTACAATAGATAAAGATATTATAATTAAAAAGGTCGCTAAAGTTAAAAAAGAATTTTTTGAAGAAGTAAGGAATCAATTTAAATCGCTTTTAAGCTAAACTCTTCCAGACTGTAGACATTGCTTTTAATGTTTCTAAGCGCACTGAAGATAGATAGATCCTGTTGCGTGTATAACAACTCAATGTCAGTCAGATTTGCTAATTTTTTGGTTACATTGATAGCTGTCTCTTTGCCCCCTAAATAGTCTATCAGTCCTAATTTGTAGGCTTCATCGCCTAAAATTATTGAGCCTTTGTTTGTTCTGGCTTTCAGCACTTCTTTGTCTATTTTTCTATTTACCGCCACATCCTCTAAGAAGTAAGCGTATGTTTTTTCCAAAATATTTTCCAAAATTAACCGCTCTTCCTCTGTTAAATTTTTGAACTGCGAGCCAATCTCTTTGTTTTCAGGCAGGGATAAGTCAACATAGCTTATATTGTACCTGTCCATGAAACCTGTGAATTCCAAGTAAGATGCTGTGACACCCACGCTTCCGGTTATTGACAAATTGTGCGCGACTATGGCATCGGAGGCGCTGGCTATCCAATATGCCCCAGAGGCGCCGACTTCGCGTATCCATGCAATAACTGGTTTTTCCATGCTTTTTACTTTTTCAACAGCTTCTACAGAGCCGACTACTGTTCCTCCTGGAGAATTTATCTCTAAAATAACTGCCTTTATGCTGTTGTCACTTTCCGCACTTTCAAGTGCGTCAACTATATAGTCACTCGTTGTGCCAGTGGATAAAAAATCGCCTGTTGAGGAAGTGATAGCTCCTGTTATGCTGATGACTTGCACATTGCCAGACGGCTTGGATAGTAAAGTGCCTATAATCAGCAGTGGTAAAATTATAGCTGTCAAAATGAAGTAAATTTTTTTGAAATTGCTTTCCTGCCGTTCAACATAAATTACATTTTTCTTCATTTACATTAGCAATACTTAACAATTATAAAAAACCTATGGACGAAAAGCTTATGAAACTAGATAATGCCTTAGCAGTTATGGGTGTTGGCAGAAATCTCCTAGTTGTAGGAGCTGGCGAGTGGTACAGACGTTTAAGCGGTTATTTCCACACAAATGGTTTCAATTTATGCGGTATTGTTGATTTGCAGGAATACAGCACTATCAAAGCTGACCCTTATTTGTTGAGTGAAGATAGATATTACAAACTTGCTAAACCTTTAGACCCGCTTCCAAAAAAAGCGATTAATAACGCTGATTTGGTGCAGATAGCGAGTTGGAATAATGCTCATCGACGCCAAACACAACAAGTTCTTGAAGCTGGAAAATTTGCAGTTGTTGAGAAGACTCTGGCTACCTATATGGACAGTTTTGATAGAATAATTGATTTTATAGCGGTTAATAGGCTGGAGAATAAAGTAATCCTTAATGAGCATTATCCTTTGAAACCTTTAGCTGAGAAAATGCGTCCAGAACTAGAGAAATTCGTTAAAGAACACGGCAAGATTAATCTTGTTGAAGCAAAATTTCTCGAAAAATATAGAGAAGAAGATAGAGTAAGAAGGTGGATATTCCGCCCGGAACATGGGGGTATAACTATGGATTGGATACATCCTATTGCAATGCTGGTTAAAAATATTGGCGCGGAAATTGGTGTTGGCGATAATGAACCTATTTTGTTGTTTAATGATAAGCAGACGATGGAGGAGCACTATCCCTCAGGTGTAAGTTTAGAATATGATATATATGGCGCTTTATTCGTGCCTTATACAAAGGCTTCTGTCAGCGTAGGCAAGGGTTTCTCGCACACAAAGAAAGCTATGAAATTCGGTTTTAAGGAAGATGAGACTAATAGTATAGAATTTAATTTTGAGAATGAAGACAGCATAATTCACAGAGTAAATGATGGTAAAGTAACTGAAGAGGTTATACCCAAGGGATCAAATGCTTACAGCCGAATGATGCGTAATATATTGAATGTTTTAGACGGCGGAAAGCCTTTTTATTCTGTAGAAGACATAAAAAAAATTTACACGCCTATTTTTGAACTGAATGAAAAGACACCGATATTGAAGCCGAGACGGCTTGAACAGTAGTTGTGCAATAACTTTTTAACGATATATCCACCTTTTCATAGTAATAGCCCTGTAGTGTAGTGGCCAAGCACAGGAGGCTCTGGACCTCTTAACCCAGGTTCGAATCCTGGCGGGGCTAGTGAGACACGCTAGACCAGCAACGAAGTTGCGCTGTCTGGCGGAGCTAATCTATGAAATATGACTTATCTGGAGATTTCGTCTACAAAATTTTGTTATATGTTAATGAAGAAGAAAGGAGATTGTTGTATCAGGTGTTTTTCAAAAAATACAGCGATAAAATAAGGGATAGTGCTATTATAACCATTTTTGGTCTATACGATTCTCACAAGGAGGATATAGGATTCATGGTCAAAGAAGAAGATGTTTTGGTGCAGTTGATTAATTTGTTTGATGATAAAGGAGATGATGTGGAATTATTACTGCAGTCTACACTGGTGGATTTGGTTAAACCCTTAATTGATGCTGAAGAATAACTATTTATTCAAATTCTTTGTGACAATGTATCAGACCAAAGTTGAAACAAATATTATGCCAAAAATGCAGATCAAAAATTCTTCAATGCAGTAAATGCAGTAAATTAATGTTTAATCACTTGAAAGACGAAAATGCCGTATACTGTGATAATGGAGAAAATCATTTCTGTTCTCTGACGTGCTTCACTATTTTCGGGCGCTTCGGCGTTGACGAATCTTCTATTGAATTCGTAAATCTATGAAAATATATATAAATAAGTTGTGTGTTTAGACTTAACTATGTACAAGAAGCTAACTTCTACATTATTGGTTCTTATGTTCTTATTCGGCTCGTCTTATGCACCATCTCATCCTGTGTTTCTTGATGAAGAGGGCAATGCTGTTGAAGAAGATTTAGATGTTATTGGAGATATATACGAACCAACTGTAACACCAGATTCATTTTTCTACCCATTCAAACAATTCTATGAAGGCGCACAAGACGTTTTCACTTTTGATGAAGAAGCCAAAGCAGAATTGAAAACAAAATTTGCAACAGAACGACTTGCTGAAATAAATGCACTCGCTGAAAGCGGAGAAGTTGATGTAGCACTTATTGAGAAAATGAAAGAAGCGTATGATAAACGAATGTCAGAAGCAGAGCAGTATATGGATGTAATTGAAGACCCTGAAGTGCAGGAAAGAATAGCTTCTTCAACGTTCAAGCATTTGGCTGTTCTTGACCAGGTGCAGGAAAAAGTTCCTGAAGAAGCAAAGGATGCTATATTATTAGCAATGGAAAAATCTTCTGAAGGACAGGAAAAAGCTCTTGAGCGATTAAATCTTTTCAAACCTGAAAGGGCAATGCAGTTCAACAAATTCGTAACTGACAAGCAATTTGAGCTTATGACAAGAAACGCCGAGCAAACTGATCCAAAGAAAGCTGCAACAACGAAAAAAGCTTACGAGCAAAGAATCTCAAAGTTTGAGGAAGGATTAGGCAAAGCGAGAGAGTTAGGTTTTGCAGTAGACTCGTTTGAAGAAGATTTCGCTAATATTACCGCAGATCATTCAAACAGATTTTCGAAATTTGAAGCGCTTGTGCCTCCTGAAGCTAAGGAGCAATTTATTAGTATGGGGAAGAAGGCAGAAAAATTATTCCAGAGCAGAATGGATAATTTCGCAGAAAGAGACCCAGAAAAAGCTATGACTCTTAACAAGCAATTCGCAGGAGATATGCTGAAATTCATGCAGAATGAAGTCCGTGGAAGAACAGATATTGACGATGATTTAAAGTCCGAAATGATAGGAGCAATGTCAGATGAATATGAAAGCAGAATGCAGAACTTCGACAAATTCAAAGATAAATATGTTGCAATCGGAAAAGACTACGGCGCAATTGCTGGAGACATAGCAAATATCAGCTATCAGAATCAAATCTTTTTCGCAGAATTTTCTGCTGAAATGCCGGAAGATGCTCGTGTAGTAATGAGAAATATGATGAATACTTCAGTGAATATGCAAGATAATTTCATGCAGAAGTTCATAGAGTATGACGGTGTAAAAGCATTTGATATGCAGGATATGTTTGTTCGCGGACAAATGGGCGCAATGGATAAAATGATAGCACGTGGAGAAAATTTCATAGACCCAGAAATAATGGCAACTATGCTTGGCGACTATGACAAGAAGATGAACTATATGTCTCAAATCAATGAAGAATTTAAAGACCAGGGTCTTCCAGACTTCGCTAAATATGAAGAGCAATTCGCAGAACTATCCTTTGAAGGATTTAATCAATTCAACCAATTCCAGTTTGGCGCACCAGCGAGCTTCAAGGACAATTTCAAGGATGTAACACAGCGTTCACTTAATTATCATGAAGTATCTTTGAATAGAATCGGAGACTTTGACCCAACCAAAGCAGCAGAATTGAACTTCAATTTTGCTGATAAGCAGTTGGGATTCATGAACCAATTTGGAGCAGATGCTAAACCGGAAGAAATGGCAGCAATGACTGAGATATATCAGAAGAAGTATGATAATTCATTCAAATTTTTGGATGACGCTAAGGCGCAAGGGTTTGATCCAACAAAGATAGCAGATGTGTCTGGGTTTATATCTCAGCATTCTGGTACGCAAGCTGATAGATTGCAAGATATCTATGCGTTTGTTCCAAAAGATGCGCAGGCATATATTGGTGTTGCGATGGAGAAGCCACAAGAAGGCTTTAATAAAGCAATAAGCTTTGTGCAGGAATTTGACCCAACTAACGCACAGAAGTTCCAGGAGCAGTTCAAGTTTGAAGTTCCACAAGGCTTTATACCGTCGGCAGATCAGAGGCCTATGGGCGAGAGTCAATTTACATTTGTTGAAGGCAGTAGCTATGCATCAGTGCCGCCTCCTCCAACGAATTATCTTCCAAGCGATTACAAACCACCAGAAGGTAGCGCATATTATGTACCTCCTGCAGGCACAACTGCTGGAACTACAATGCCAACTGGCTACACAGCTCCAAGTGGGACGACAGGTACAACAGGAAGCTATGTGCCTCCAACAGATACAAGCGGAACAAGTGGCTACACAGCTCCAACTGGAACCACAGCTCCTA
>CAYMQE010000006.1:0-11314 GCA_964392695.1 Candidatus Woesearchaeota archaeon
TGTTTATATGTGACGCTATGATAGTTCTTGATTATGGTCTCTAGTATACTCTCCCGGGCATGCGCTATCGCTTTTTCAACATCGTTGACATTCTCAAAAATCAGTTCGTATTGCCCACTGCCATCAAGTCTGAATTTTATTGGTCGGTAGTCTTTGTAGTTGTATATATCAAATTCAACAGAATTTCCGATTTTGATAGTTCTGGCGTCAAATCCGAATTCCTTTATGTGCTTGTCTACTTCAAATACGTGAAGAAAGCTTCTTGGTATCCATGTAGTAGCAAGCAATTTCATGCTTATCTATAATTGCTGTATTTTTATTAAGCTAACTCTTCAAGTCGCGCCTTCAAAAAATTAACATAATTATCATCTAATTTTTTCTTAATTGCGGTAGTTAGCGTGTGCATTCCGTGGCCCGCGAATCCATAATATGTCGTCTTTATACCCAACTTATCCATTATATCTTCAACAAGACCGCTCTTTATAGTCGGGTCAACTTGATACAATATATTAGTTAATCTATGATGCTCTATGAGTTCTCTTTTTATATTTAAGAACTCATAATTTATTTTTTCCTGCCAAAGGTATTGCTTAAGTGAAGTTATATCCGCGCCTCTATAAGTTTCTACCCCAAACTTGTTTAGTATATTATAAATGTTCGCGGTAATTTTCATTGGCATTGCGAGAGAAGATTTACCCAGCCATGGCGAGATAAACACGCCTTTCTTGGAGTCTTCTATATTTATAAGAGATAATAACACAGGCAGACTGCTTAAGCTAGAACATATAAATGTGTCTATAGTGCTGACTTCTAATAGTTCTTGATCAACTACGCATTCTTTTTTGAAATCATAAATTTTCTCTCTTGTAGGTATGAAAGTGGGGGAAGGTAAAACTTCCATAGCGACTCTTCTATAAAATTTTTGTCTATTCTCATCTCCAAACGCACCGGGAAATATTACGCTTCTGATTTTCAGTTCTTCCAAATCTTTTTTAAAATCATAACCCGCTCTCCATTCTCCATTATCCTCTATATATGGAAACAGGTCCCTGTAACTTGCCTGATAAATGAGATGATCGCCGAGTCTAAATAATTTATAATAATCCGTCAAAGGATGTTCCCACCCATAATTTGTGTCTAATGATCTAGTTTCTACTACCATTACTGCTCACCTATTTTTAATATCGCCTCGGCTATGTTTCCACTGCTGTTTTCCCATGCTTCCATAGCTTCCTCTTTTGTACAGCCAGTTTTTTTCTGAATTATCTCTAAGTCTTCCTCTCTGTATTTCGGCGTCTCTTTTATTTTACCTGATACCTGAAAGCTTGTAACATTTCCCATTTCAGTCTTTACAACCTGCGGTTCTGAAATGACGATAGTATTGTCAGAAGTCTCTATTATAACGCGCGTAGCTTCAATGTCTTTTGCGTTTATCTGCTTCATCAGCTTCTTCATTAAATTAGGATCTAGTTGCATAATCTAGACTTATTGGTATTACTTTATATTACTTTCTACATATCTCTTAGTATTTTTATTCTATCCTTTATAGGCGGGTGTGTGCTGAACATATTTTCTAACTTGCTGTGCATACTGCCAAAGGGATTTGATATGAACAGGTGCGCTGTCGCATGATTTGCTGTCTTTAGTATATGCTCATCATCAGCTATTTTTACAAGAGCATCTGCTAATCCATCTGGATGCCTTGTTAACAACGCGCCTGTTGCGTCTGCTAAATACTCTCTGCGCCTTGAGACAGCTAATTGTATCAAATTTGCAACTATAGGCGCCAGAATTGCGAATAAGAAACCTATAATAATTAAAACTCCCCCGCGCCTGTCTCTATCTCCTCGCCCCCACATAAAGTTTCTTAACATAACATCAGTGAGTATAGCTATAATGCCAACCATTGTGACAACGAGTGTGGAGAAAAGTATATCATAATTCTTTATGTGGCTCATTTCATGGCTTATAACTCCTTCAAGCTCTGTTCTGTTCAGTCTTTCCAATAAGCCCGTTGTCGCAGCTATTGCAGCGTGATGCGGATTTCTGCCTGTTGCGAAAGCATTCAATGCGCGGTCTTTTATTATATAGACTTTGGGCTTCGGCATTCCAGATGCTATAGCTATACCTTCAACTACATTGTGCAAATGTTTATACTCTATTTCGTTAGCAGGAACAGCACCGCTTAATTTCAACGCTATGCTGTCGCTTTTGTAGTAGCTGAAGAATGCGCTTGCTACCGAAAGAATTACTGCAAATGTAAACGCATACTGCATCATACCAATTACATAGGCAAATGTGTATGCAACTACAACTACTAAAATAGAGAATATAGCTACCAGCAGATAGCTTTTCAGTTTGTTATTCTGTATCTGGTTGTACATACAACCACCTTAGAATTTTACCTTCACAGCTTCTCTTTCCGTGCCTTTGACTTCAAAGTATTCTCTCTCTTTCAGACTCATTAAACTGGCTACTAAATTAGTTGGTATTGTATGTATCTTTGTATTCAAGTCCATTACATTATCATTGTAAAACTGTCTCGCATAAGCTACTTTAGATTCAGTTCCAGCTAATTCCTCTTGAAGCAATTTGAAATTCTCATTCGCCTGCAATTTTGGATAAGCTTCTGTTACAGCGAATAAAGTCTTCAACGCACCCTCAAGCATATTTTCTGCTTTCGCCTTTTCACCCACGTTTTTTGCGTTCATTATGCTCGTTCTGGCTTTAGTAACCTCTGTCAACACTTCTTTTTCGTGCTTTACGTATCCCTTTACAGTCTCTATTAAATTAGGAATTAAGTCTGCTCTTCTTTTTAGTTGGACATCAATCTGCGACCATGCGTTGTCAACTCTGTTTCTTGTGACTATTAAGCTATTATATAGTAACACAGCTAGCAGAGCTATCCCACCAGCTATCCATAATAATTCATAAGCCATATTTTATGTAGCTATTTATCCATACTTAAACTTTATTGTTTAAAAAGCGTCAATAACTTTATAAATTATGCATTTTATAATTGGAAGTATGAAACTAGACTATGCGAATAAGATTTGCACTACTTGTCTAGTTAATATTCTATAAAGTAACCAATTTTCGTGGTTGCTCTGAGGCGCTTTATGGTTCAAAATTTTAACTCAAATGAAACTGTACCAAGACGTTTTATTGAGTGTCTATTAGATGTAGTTAAAATGCGGCATGAAAAATTGGATCCTAGAGACGTTACCCTAGATAAGATTATACTCATTAATTATTTCAGCTATCTCTATCTGCCATACAAATTATATTGCAACCGCACGGAATTTTGGAAAATTGATGCTATCCGAGAGAAAAAGGAGAGTTTGGAAGATATAGATGGACTATATTGTGGGTCTGCTTTTGCTTTTTTTGACATGGACTTTGAAACTGCTGGAAGAAAGTTCTTAATCGCAAGAGAAAGAGAGCAAGAATGTAAAGGTGGGTTGGTTGATTTAGCGTGTGAAGAAGATTTTGTAAACCGTGATCTAAAATATCTATTTAAAAAAGTTAATGAATATCTAAATGAGGATGTAGCCCAGTCTAAAAATAGATTTGAACAAAAAACCTATTCTAGTTCTCTCTTTGGAGCAATTTAATAATATGCCAGCCAAATTCTGTCTTTACTATTCCAAGCTCTCCTATTTTCATGCTGAAGGCCTTGTCTTGAAACTCTTTGACCATCATGCCGTGGCTGAACCAGCCCAAGTCTCCGCCTCGTTTGCGCGACGGGCACAATGAATTCTCCATAGCTAATTTTCCGAAGTCTTCACCATTTTGCAGTCGGCTTAGAATCTCTTTCGCTTTTTCTTCGCCCTTTACAAGAATGTGGCTCGCTCTTACTTTCATTTTATCTTTCCGTCCCCTGCGCCAACGCTTGGCCTAGCTTTTTCAGCGCCTCTACCCTTATTTCTTAATCCGCGCGCTTCTTTGCCAGAGCTTGTCAAGCCCCTAAATACTCTGCCTTTGTGTTGCTTTTCAGCAATCCACGATAAATCTTTATCAGAGAGTATAGCAGGATGATGTTTGTCCACCATTATCACATCAAACCAGTAGTATTGTCCATCATCTGCCACTTCATATGAATTCAACGCTTCTAAATTTGGATATCTCCTTGCAGCTCTTTCTTCTGCTATCCACTGTCTTGATTTTTTTGGACTGAATAATCTAAGGCCCCTTTTCTTTGGCTTTCTTCCACGTATAGTGTCAGGCCTGTTTCTGCCTCCTTTTTTCAGTCTTACTAACGCTATGACTACACCTTGTTTAGCTTTGTAACCCAAACTTTTTGCTCTGTCTGGTCTATTAGGTCGCGCAATTCTGACAACAGAAGGTAATTTACGCCAGTTTATAACACGTTCTTTATAGTATTCCTGCATTTCTTTATCAGGATTTTTCCATGCTTCTTTAAGGTATTTGTAGTATCCCATGTTATTACGCCCTCAAGCTATAACTATCAACAGACGTTGCTACTATTTCCATTAAAGAACTGTTTATATACTTTTATATAGCGGTGTCTAAATCTTTCAGCAAGTCAGATAGACTTACTATCTCTGTGCTTATGTCAGTAACTGTTTGTCCTGCTTCTTCTTCGCTCTTAGTCTCTATTGTTGGTGTTGTAGTTGTTGGAGTAGTCGTTCCATTTGTTCCTGTTGTTGGTGTAGTTCCACCTGTCGTAGGTGTTGTTGTTTCTTCCTCTTCTTCGTCACCGGTTGTTGCAGGAGAAACAGGTTGGTTCAGCAGTGAGTATCCTAAGATAAGAGCTGCTATCAATACACCTGCAACTATCAGCATGGTGTTTACTGATAGTGTCTCCGTCACTTCTTCTTTAGCCATATAGTGCCTCCTTTAAGTTGCCTTCACAATTTGGAAGTATAGTATTTTCTGGGTCGTCAAGTCCTTTGGAGTATTTGCTTACTTTACAAGTCATGCTTTTATCTCCTTTTTCTATGTTTAATATACAGCTGTTGTCGTCCATTCCGCTTGTTGTGACTTTCAGTCCATCAGTTGTTTCCAATACAGCGAGCTGGCATACTCTTAATGCTTTATCAAAGCATGTTTCGTCGCTTCCACAGGCTTCTACTTTATCGGATACTATGTCATCTATTGTGTCGTCATCAGCTAGTAAGATGTAAAGTATATCTTGTAATATACTCTTTCTTATCTTTCTTAACTCAAGCTTTATCTCTTCTACATCCTCTATACTTAAGTCCTTTAAGTTCTCTTTAAGTGTAGTTCTTATGCTATCTACTGTATCTGCTGCGTCGTAGAACATACCTGCTGCTCTATCGAATCTCTTTGATGAAGAGTCGTTCCTGACTTCATAGAAGTTTGCAATATCTTCCATCTTTTCAGCGAATTCTATGAATTTTTCCTTTAAGTCCTCTATCTTAAGAGCTATTTCCAACAGTACGCTTGCATCAGGCACTTCAGTTACTTTTTCGTAGCCTTCAAGGCTTATCTTCTCTTCGCCTTTGACTATACATTCAGCGAAAGTTACACATCCTTCATCATCTTTCTTTACTATCATAGTTCCTTTGCAATTTGTGTATGCATCAGCTGTTACACTCTTGCAGTATTTCTCATCCGAACCGCAGGTTAACACTTCACAGCCACGTGTGTCAAAGTCTTTTACTACTACAAGCCCTTTCTTCTGGCATGTTAACTCTATATCTTGGACTACTTTTGGACTTAAGTCTTCTATATCTCCGCAGTTGGTTGTTTCTTTATACTTGCATGATACGAATTCGCAGCCTGCTTTCTTATCATATAATGTTTTTCCGCCAAGTGCCTCACAACTCTCTGCTGATTTTTTACTCTCGTTCTTTGTTGGGCAGGTGGTGTATGATTTCAGCACGTCTTTCTTTGTTTTAGTAGACAACTGACAGTCAAGGTATGGACAGTTATTAGTATCATTCAAGTACGCTACCTTTCCATCATAGTCAGTACACTTTGTTTCCCACGATTTGTCTATAACTGGACATTCTTTCTTCTTCTTTTCTTCACAGACTATCTTTGTTACATTCTTTGAGTCTGTTACTTCTTCACAGCGTTCAGGCACTGCTTCTACTTTATTGTATCCTGATGACGTTGATACCGGGCATGTGTATCTCGATTCCTGGCACCACGTTCCGCACCAGTTGCCGTCTGCATTTTCACAATCTGTTTCAGAGTAGCAATTCCATGGTTGTGACGTTGAGCATGTTGGACAGCTGTATGAGTTGCACCATCCTGTTTGTTCGCTTCCGCACCAGTTTCCCTTTACATTAGTACAACTATCTTTTGTGTAGCAGTTCCACACAGTTGATGAGTCACACTTTGGACAGGTGTAATCACTGCACCATCCTGTGCTGTTCCATCCTAAGCACCAGTTTCCACTTTTGTCTTCACAGCTTGTCTTGTCGTAGCAGGACCATCTTTGTGTTGATGAACACGCTGGACAAGTTTGTCCCTGGCACCAGTTATAGTTATTGCTTCCAGTGCACCACTTTCCTCCTGCGCCTGTACAGCTAGTTGTGCTGTTGCAGTACCATAGTTCAGTTGATTTACATGAATAATCAGGGCATGTGTAAGGCGCTTTGTTGCAATAGCCTGTCTGCGTTGAATAAGTGTTGTAAGAGGATGATGCATATTCGCACCATACACTTCCTGTTGCTGTGCATGCACTTTCTGTTGTGCAATACCATGACTCGCTTGCACTGCATTTGTAAGTTGGGCAACTATCTTTCTGGCACCAACCACTTCCGCCGTATTGGCTTGTACACCAATTTGCACTTATGCCAGTACATGCTGTCTGGTTTCCGCAATTCCATTCTTGTCCACTCGAACATGTTGGACATGTGTAACTTTGACACCAACTGCCGCACCAATTGGCAGATGCACCGCTACATTCTGAATCTGTTTTGCAATTCCATGGCTCTGAAGACGTACAAGTATAGGTAGGACATGAAGATGTTTGACACCAGCCTCCTCCATATGTGCTGTTGCACCAGTTTCTTCCTTTAGTTGCACAGGTTGTTGCATCATTTATAGGACATTCTGTTGAGCACCAGCTACTTCCATAAGTGCTATTGCACCATTCTCCACTTGCTGTTGTGCAAGATGACTTGTCATAACAGTTCCATACCTGCGATGAACTGCAAGTTGGGCAGGTGTAGTCACTACACCAGCTGCTGCCTGTGCTACCACACCAATATCCGCCTGCATTTGTACAGTTTGTTTGATCATAGCAAGACCATTTTTGGCTTGAAGTACATAAGCTACACGCTGAACTCTGGCACCATCCGCTTGAAGAGCTTCCGCACCAGTTTGCGCCAGCGCCTGTACAAGTTGTGGCATTGTAGCAATTCCATGGTTCACTTGAACGGCAAGTATAGGTAGGACAACTTTCTTTTTGACACCATCCTCCTCCATATGTACTTGTACACCAGTTTCTTCCTTTTGTTGTGCAGTCTGCTTCATTATATATAGGACACTCTGATGAACACCAGCTACTGCTGTATGCACTACCACTGCTCGTGCACCATTCTCCTTTTGCTGTTGTACATGATGACTGATCATAACAATTCCATGGCTCTGATGATTTGCAAGTTGGGCATGCAGAAGAAGAACACCAGGTATAATTACTACTTCCTTTGCACCAATAGCCACTAGCTCCTGTACACGTTGGTTCTGTGTAGCAATTCCATTGTTGCGATGAACTGCAGGTTGGACACGCTGAACTCTGGCACCATGAGTAATTACCGCTTCCTTGGCACCAATTTCCACTTGCTCCGGTGCATGCAGTTTGAGAGTAGCAATTCCATTGTTGCGATGAACTGCAGGTTGGACACGCTGAATTACTACACCATCCACTGCTTGAGGTTGGACACCAATACGCGCCTACACCACTGCATGAAGTTTGATTGTAACAGCTCCAATAATTAGAATATGTACAGCCATAATTAGTGGTTGTTACGTTTGTTGTAGTTACATTAGTTGTTGTCGCATTTGAGCATGAACTTGAGGAAGAGTAACAATAGTTATTACACCATGAGCCACCTACTCCATTGCAACTCGTTTGGTTGAAACAGTAGGAACTATATGAAAGCGAACAAGTTGTACAAGGACCGCTTTGGCAACTGTAAGAACTATTGCTTGTCTGGCACCAGTTTCCACTTATACCATTGCAGGAACTTTGTGTAGTGCATCCCCAATATTGAGAAGTTGTACACGTTGAAGTTTGATTTGTTGTAGTCTGATTGGTTGTCGCATTTGTTTGATTCGTGGTAGTCGTTTGATTAGTAGTTGTAGTCTTCTTTATCGGAACAGGACAGACAGAAAAAGAGCAACTGTAAGAATTATATCCATTTAAGCACCAATAGCCTCCAGCTCCGGTGCAAGTCTCTTGAGAATAGCAGTTTGGTATATTTGTCGAACTACATGTTTGACATATATAGCCACTGCTCTGACAATAATAGTAATTGGAGCTACTTTGGCACCATACTCCCCCTACACCTGTGCATGCAGCTTGAGAGTAGCAATTCCCAGTGCTGTTGGACAGACACTGCGAACAAGTTGCGCCACTGCTCTGGCAATAATAGTAAGTGGCGCCACTTTGGCACCATACTCCACCTATGCCTTCACACGCGCTTTGTGTGTAACAATTATATGTATTTGAAGAAGAACAAATTGGGCATGTAGAAGAAGAACAGTAATTTGAGTTAGAGCTGGATTGACACCAGTTTCCGCCGACACTGGAGCAAGAAGCAGAATCATAACATGAATATGGTTGTGAAGAAGAGCATGTTGAACATGTAGAAGAAGAACAGTAATAATAATTGGAGCCAGATTGACACCAGTTTCCGCCGGCGTCTTGACAAGCGGTTTGTGCATAACAATACCATAATTGATCAGGTCCGCACTGTATTTGTGCGGAAGCAGTTGAAGGCTCTTTAGTTATGAAAATTAATGATGCTAAAATAAGAATTGACGCGAGTCTAACGTATCTCATTAGCTTTAAATTTAGAACTTTTTTATTTATATATATTCTCCGTTACATTTGATGTAAAACTTAGATGCTCCAAATCTTTTTTTTCTGTTCCGCTTGGATAATCACCGGAAATTTCTCCGCTTAACAGCGATTTTATTCTCAATTGATTGCAATTTATCACGAAGAATGGAGAGGTTGGCACCAAAATTGTTCCTGTCTCTTCATTTTTTATTGAGTAGCCGAGAAAAACATCTGCGTACTCTTCTAAAATCTTCTGCGAGTCATTCCAACTTATGCTGAACCAGTTGGAATTCATTGTTTTTTCAATGTCGCTTATATCTATATTGCCATTTTCATCTATTGTGTATATAGGTGCAGCAACATAAGTAACATTTAACGCCAATTCGTCTAAAATTTTCTTTTCTTCCTCGCAAATTGGACAGCTTGCGGATAAGAATGCGTATATTGATGCACAACTTTCTTTATTCGGAATTGTTGCCAGCGCCACAGTCGGGAGTATTTCTTCGCCTGTTGTTATGTCTTTGTAAACGCCGAAGTTGTTCATTGATACTGTGCTTCTGAAGATATATGCCCCTCTTTCTAGTGTTCCAAGCTGGCTCCAGACTTCTTTTATTTTTTCATTCTTTCCTATAGCGCTTGAAAAAATTACCGTCGGCACGTAGCGTATATCATACTTTTCTATTAATTTACCGCCCTCTACACTATTAATATCAACACTTTTTACGCTGTCAAACACAACGCCGAAGTCTCTTTCCATTACAAATTGATGCACATTTGCGTCATAACAGTCAGTGCAGGAAGCGTCAATTAACAGCGTCATGCTTATTTCTTGATTGTAGCTTCGCATTGTTAATAGGGTAATTGCCAGCAATAGAAGCGTTGCAAATTTACGTCTCACTAAATTTAAATATGCTTTTTCATTTAAATGATTTATGAGATACTTGTTTCTATCCCTGCTGTTCTTTTCTTTAGCATGCACATCGCAGGTAGATAGTGATACTAATCTCGGCGACGCCGGAAATATAAAAGAGTTCACGATGCAGGCGAAGCAGTTTGAGTACGTGCCGAATGAAATAAGGGTTCAACAGTGGGACACTGTGCGATTGAAAATAACGAGCCAGGACGTTAGTCACGGCTTCCGAATCTCTGAATACGATATAGATGAAACACTAGAGCCAAATAAAGAAGTTACAGTTGAATTTGTTGCAAGTAAAAAAGGAACATTTACCTTTGCCTGCACTATTTATTGTGGCATTGGGCACCCAGGTATGACTGGAAAGTTAATCGTTGAATAAACTTGATGCTCCAATTACAGCTGCATTCGGGTCAGAAATATACACTATCTTCACCTTTTTAGCCAACGGCGACAGCACATTCTTTTTCATTGTCCGCTCTGCGCTTTTGATAAATAATTTGTAAGCGTGCGATACTCCTCCCCCGAGTGCAATTACTTCAGGCGATAAAGTGTTTACAATATTTGCTAGGCCTATACCTAAATACTCTCCCATCTCTTTGTATATCCCCTTGGCTCTTGCATCTCCATCATAAGCTAAATCCTCTATTTCCCGCGCTCCGACGTTCATATCCAGCAGTGATGCTGTTTTTTCTATTCCTCTGCCAGAGATATACGCTTCAAGACAGCCTGTATTCCCGCACGTGCATTTCCTGCCGTCAAATTTTATGATGCAATGTCCGACTTCGCCTGCGCTTCCACTGAAGCCGTGAAATACTTTTCCAGCTATGATTATACCACTGCCGACGCCTGTGCCTATAATCAATCCGACTAAATTCTTGTATCCTGTAATCTTGCTTGCACCCAGAGCGAAGCACATTGAGTCATTTTCCAGTCTCACTGGCAGTTTTGTTTTATTCTCAAGTATTTTTTTCAGCTCTACGTTATTCAGCCAAGGTATATTCGCAGATTTCAGCACTTTGTTTCTCTCAATATTTAATGCTCCTGCTATTCCTATACCAACGCCTTTTGTCTCTTTATCCTTCAGTTTGTTGATAATTTCCACTAAATTTTTCAAAATATTCTTGTCTGTTTTTATTTCAAGGCTATTCTTTACGTTCTTTCCACTTACCAAAGCCGCTTTAATTTTCGTCCCGCCTACATCTATGCCTATTATCACTTGAAAATTATCTCCGAAATCTTTTTTGTTATTTCAAACGGCTTCTTGTTCTGCCATATATTTCTGCCAATTGCCATGCCTGTTGCTCCTGCATTCATTGCCATTTTTACATCTTTAAGAAATTCCTTTTCATCTTTTTTCTCTCCGCCGGAAATAACGACTTTAACTTTTCCTGCTG
>CAYMQE010000006.1:11324-18222 GCA_964392695.1 Candidatus Woesearchaeota archaeon
CACTTAAGGTCTCCAATGTTCTTCGCATTCTTTATTTTTATGAAGTCCGCTCCGAGCTCAAGCCCTAATCGCGCGGCGTAAGCGAGTATTTCTTTGCTTGTGTCATCTTTTACTGCAGCTCCGCGCGGATACATCCACGCAACGACAGGCAAATTGTTTTCGTGCGCCTCTCTCTGTATCCCTTCAAATTCTTTGAACATTTTTGCTTCGTGTTCGCTTCCTACATAAATTGTATAGCCGACTGCTTTCGCACCTAGACTAATTGCTTCTTTAACAGTTGCTATTTGCGGAGAATACGGCTCTCCTTTGTGCAAATTTGTCCTGCCATTCAGCTTCAGTATTAGAGGCGTCCTGTCATTGTAATATTTTTCAGCCACACCTTTTTGCAGAATTACAGCAGTGTATTTCCCTTTATCTGCAATGTCAATTATATATTGCGGGTCAACATTTTTGTCGTCAAATTCAATTGGCCCGTGCTCCATTCCTTGGTCGTAAGCGAGAAATAGCGCTTTGTAATTACCCTTGCTGTCTTTTCTCATTATTTTGCGCATTGAGCTTTCTGTTATCAAAGTCCTTCCACCGTAACCTTTAGCTCCTTTGTTTTTGGGCTTTTAAGCAGTCCTTCATGAGCATCTTTGTGCGTGCCTACAGCTGTTGCGTTTGTACTTCCGAGCTTTATCGCATATTCAACGTCGTTTTTCAGAAGCATGCCTGCAGAAAAGCCCGAGCTGAAAGCGTCGCCCAATCCTACTCTATTAATAATTTTAGCTCTGTGCACGCCGGCGGTGTAGAACTTTCTTCCGTCAAAAGTTATTGAGCCTTTGTTGCCCTTTGTTATAACTATTATATCAGCTATTTCCCTCATTTTTTTCAGCGCTTTATGCTCTTTTACCCCTGTAAGTGTTTCAGCTTCTTCTTCATTTACTATGAATATATCAACTCTGTCAAGAATTTTTTTTAAATAATTCATGCCATTTTTCAACTGCATGCTTCCAGGATTGATTGCTACTATAGCGCCTGTTTTTTTTGCATGTTTCACAATGTGAGGTAGCAGTTTGGCGCTGTCACCATAAAGATGCGTTATCAGAAACAATTTAGCGCGAAGCTTATTCCATTTGACTTCGCTGTAGCTCATTGTCATGTTGGCACCGCGATACGCCAGTATAGTCCTTTCGTTTGAGGAGCCTACAATAATAACAGAACTTCCTGTTTCGTCTTTGCTTCTTATCAGCAATTCGGTTGATACATTCTCTTTCTTCAACTCATTTGCTATTGCATCGCCGTCTGCGTCAAGCCCTACTTCACCAAGAAAAGCCGTTTTAAAGCCAAGGCGGGAGAAAGCTATTGCATTGTTTAGGCCTCCTCCTCCATAGCTTATGCTCATCTTTGCTATGTCTATCTTTGAGCCGTATTTTAGAATTATTGCAGAATCCTGCTTGATTTCTATGTCTTTGCTTCTGATGAATATATCCCTAACTGCAGAACCTATTGTGATGACATCATACATATTTTAAATTTAATGCATCTTTGAATTAAATAGTTGAAGGGTCAATTCCTATTGCACGTATGCTACAGCTCGAAATTGTCTTTATGCCTGCTTTTTTTAGCTTCTCTACTATCTCTTTTGACTCTGTGCCTGGATTTAAGTAAACTTCTGCTGGCTTCTTTTTTGCAATTTCGTCAGCAGTTTTTATTCCTATTTCCGGCGGAAGGTAAACAGAAACTCTGTCTAATTTTTCTTTTACGTCAAGTATAGAGCTATAACACTTTACGCCTTCTATCTCCTGCGCATTCGGATTCACAGCAAAAACTTCATGCCCTTTCATTTTATAGGCGCGCACTGCTTTGTTGCCGAATTTGTCTCTGTCTCTTGAAGCGCCGATTATTGCGACTCTCATTTTATTTTCAAAACTCTTTTTAATTCCGGTTCGTCAAAGCCCACTACTATCTTCCCATCTATCTCTATAACCGGCGTTCCCATCTGCCCTGATTTTCTAATCATTTCATCAACATATTTTTTGTCTTTAGTCACATCTATCTCGTTATACTTGACATTATGCGCTTTGAAGAACTCCTTTGTCTTTTTGCACCAGATACAAGTTGGCGTTGTGTAGATTGATATGTTCACGATATTTATATATAAATCCTGAATTATATATTCTGTGGTTAAGCACGAGCAATTAGTTCTTGAATATTCAAAAATAACTCCTTACATCTATTTAGGAACTAATATGTGCTGTCAGATGCATTTTGATAATGCTTTGTTAAAGAAAGGTATTAGAGCAGACATTAGTATGGAAGAAAAAAAGATTGATGCTCCATTTGGTGTTGATTATTATCTTTGGCTTCCGACAAAAGACCATTACCCTCCAACGAAGAAACAATTGAAAGTGGGCGTTGCTTTTATCAAAGAGTTAGTAAAGAATAAAATAAAATGCTATGTTCACTGCAAGCAGGGACATGGACGGTCAGTTACTTTGGTCGCAGCGTATTTAATTGACAAAGGCATGAGTATAGATGAGACGCTATCTTTTATTAAAAAGAGGCGTCCGGCTATACATCCGAATAAAAGACAAATTGAGGCGTTGAAATGAAAAATTTATTCCAGTGCAAAGAGTGTCTGCTTTACTACGAGACAAAAGAACTGGCTCAAAAGTGCGAGAAGTGGTGCCACGACAACAAAAGTTGCAATCTGGAGATAATTAAGCACGCAGTAAAAAATTAACTTTGTTAACTATAGCTTCTGCGTCAATGCCGTAATACTTCATCAATTCTTCAGGCTTGCCAGAGCGCGGTATGTCTTTTATTGCTAAGAGCTCAAATTTTACATTTGTGCTGCTGAGTCCTGCGCTTAACTTTTCTCCAATTCCTCCTTCGAGATAGTGGTCTTCAACAATCACAACTTTGTTTCCATGCTCTTTTACAAAGTCGTAGAACTTTTTGAAATTGAATGGCTTTACACAATAGCAGTCAATTATAGAAGCGTTTACGCCTATTTTTTTTAATTCTTCATACGCCTTAATCGCATTATGCAGTGTTATCCCAGCACCGACTATCACACATTTATCTTTTGGAGAGCTTCTTACTATTTTGAACTCTCCGAGCGGAAATTCCTCTTTGTTGTCGTAAATTACAGGTGTCTTCGCGCGTGTTGTTCTTATGTATGTCAATCCTTCAAATTGCGTTGCTAATCTTACTAACTTTTCGCATGAAACCGCATCAGACGGATAGAATATTGAGCTGTATGGCAGAGCGCGGAATAGTGCAATATCATCTAAGCCCATTTGCGACGGTCCATCCTGTCCTATTGAGACTCCTGCATGCGAGCCGACTACTGTCATATTTACTTTTGACATAGCTGCCATTCTGAGTTGGTCATGCGCGCGGTTAAGGAACGCAGCGAAAGTGGAAGCAAAAGTGTCAAATCCTTTTACTGCTAATCCCGTTGCCATGCCTATCATATTCTGTTCTGCTATGTATGACTCTATGAACATTTTGGGCTTATCTTTCATCAATTCTTCTGCATATGTTGAGTTTCTTACTTCGCCGTCTAATGCGATGAGTGAATAGTCTAATTTATCCAGCTTGACTAACGCACGGCCGTAAGCTTCGCGCGTTGCCACCATTTCGCCTATTTTGTAATTAGTGGAAATTTCTCTAGCTGATTTTTTCGGCAGATAACTTTTGCCATCCGACTTTGCAATGGAAAATTTCGGCATTTCAGAAACTGGCAGTTCCTTTAGTGCGTGTTCCAACTGCTCTTCATTCAGCGCCTTGCCATGCCATCCTTCTTTGTTTTCCAAAAGAGATACGCCTTTGCCTTTGAACGTCTTTGCTAAAATCATAGTTGGCTTGCCTTTGTTTTTCTTTGCTTTTTCAAATGCGTTTAAAAGTTGCTCTATGCTGTGTCCGTTAACAATAATTGTGTAGCATCCGAATGACTCAAATCTTTTTTTGTACACGCTCAAATGGTGTCCTAGCATTGTCTTTCCACTTTGCCCCAAACGATTAACGTCAACTATACCGCACAAATTGTCCAATTTGTAAAATGATGCAATTTCAAGCGCTTCGTAAATAGAGCCTTCAGCAACTTCGCTGTCTCCCATCAGCACGTATGTTCTGAAACTTTTTTTCTGCTTTTTCGCAGCCAGAGCCATGCCTACGCCGACTGATAAGCCCTGCCCTAAAGAACCTGTGGCAACTTTCACCCATTCAAATACTGGCATAGGATGCCCCTCAAATTTGCTTCCGAATTTGCGCAGTGTCATTAAGTCGCCTTTAGTTGCACCTGCTCTATATAGTGAAGCGTAAAGTATCGGCGCAGCGTGACCCTTGCTCAGCACGAATTCGTCATTATTTTCATTCTTTGGGTTGTCTGTGTCGTATCGCATTTCATTAAAGAAAAGCGCGCTCATAATTTCAGCGCACGAAAGACAGCTTGTCGGATGCCCGCTTCCCGCTTTTGTAGTCATTTTCAGAACGTCGCGTCTTAGAATGTTTGCTACGTCATTCAGCTTCTTTATTTGCATATTTTATAGTAAAGGTGTTTCTTGTTATTAAGGCTTAAGTATCTAAGAAATGTATAATAAATTGTGGCATTCAAGTCATTTGAATGCATTTTATCTCTGCCCATATTTATTAACGTAATATTCATGCATTTTAATTATGTCGTCTTCCTTAATTGTATTTATATTTTTATTCAACAATTTAGATAATAGTATGGATTCATAGTTAATTTTAGCTACCTCTTCTAAAGATACTGCTAAATCTATTGCGGTGTCAGGATTATCTGTTAGAATAAACGCACCGTGGTTGCCCAAAATAACAGCTACAGGTAATTTTTTTATACTTTTTAATATTACCTCAGCCAAATTTTGAGTTCTATGATTTACAAATGGTAAACAATATATCCTATCCCCAAAGTGATCAGCATGTAATGTAGATAATACTTCTAAATTGTTATTTAATATAGAGAACACAGTTACATAATGCGAGTGGGTATGTATTATACTTTTTAGGTTTTTCAAGCTTTTATATAACTTTAAATGGATATCTAAATCAGAGGATGGTTTTTTACCACTTATAATTTTGCCTTTAAAGTTAACTATTGTTATATCTTTTAATTTTAATTTGTTGTAATAAATACCAGATGGTTTAATTGCTATCTCGTTATTATTTATACGTACACTTGCATTGCCAGAAGACAAAATACCTAAATTATTTTCTCCTATCAATTTATTTAACTCTAATGTTTTTTTAATAATTTGAAAGTTTTTCATTGGAAAGTACCTCTTGTAGCTTTTCTTTGCTTATATCAGAGGAATGTGCAATTTCTAATTTGTGTTCTCTAACAATAAAATTTTTCTTTAGCCATTCTACCTCTTCTATTGGTATAACTTTATCATAAATGCCGTATATTACTTTTATAACCTTATCATTTCTTATTAATTTGTTATAATCATATTTACACAGTTCATACAATAATTTTTTTGTGGTAAATCTATAATTATTTTTGTAGGCTCTATTTAAAAAAGTAAATGTTTTTTCTAGATCCTCCCCATTGTTTTCTTTGTGTATTTTATAATTTACGAATGGTGCAATTAAGATTAGGTTTTCTATATTATCTATATTTGCTAAAGTGGGTAATGCACCGAAACTATACCCAATTACATAAAGCTCTCTATTTTTCCAAGTTATTCTTTCTTTATTATATAATTCTATGTCACTGCAAGACTTAACAAATTCTATAGTAATCCTTACTGTTTTTATAGCGTCTTCTATTGAAAAATCATTTTTGCTATCCCAAGACCCATAATACTGTGGAGTGAATAAATTGTATCCCAGTTCAGTGAGATTTTTTACTATTGGATGATATTTAGTTATGTATTGCGGTAAACCTGGAATAAAAAGAATTGATTTTTCGCTATTTTCAGTTAGCCATGCACTAATGTTTATGCCTTTATAATCAAATTTTAACTCCATATGTTATCACCTGCAAAATACATATTTTTAACTTCATTTAAGAAGTTATAGAGATTTAAATCCGTTTTCCCAGATTTTAATTTTGGACAATATTCACTAGATATCTCTCTGGTAAATTCAGATATATATCTAAATGCTTTGTTTAATTCTAAACTATCTATTAATCTATAAAATTCTTTCTTTTCTTCTAAATTAGGATAGGGTACTTCAAAATTCGTATTTTTTAGATTTTTATTTAGATAAAATATAGTGTTATTAATTTTATTATAAAATTTATTTATTTGCATTAAGGATTGTTCGGATAACTTAATATCCTTATCTATACTTTGGCTCACGAAAAATCCTCTTATAATGTTAGGAGAGTAGTTTGATTTTATCATTTCTAAGTTGTTATCTTCTTTACCTATTATCCACCTAGTCTTTTTGCCATTCAGACCTATAAAGGCTCCATGTGATATTATTTTTTTTGGTAAATCCTTTTTATTTAAATAACATAAACTATAGTAATCAAATTTTTTCATTACATCTCCATGAATAAAGATTGTTTCTAAGTTGTCATACTGGTCAGAATATTCTTTTTTAATTAGAGAATTCATCATTAATGTTGCAAATCTTGGATCCAAGTCTAACTTTTCTTCGTTAAAATTTACATTTGCCGTGTATTTCCTTTTTTTGGTTAGTAGTAAGTTATATATGTCAGGCATTGTTGTAGCGAAATTAATCAATTTTTTCCTATTAACTTCTGGTATGAATTGAATATCCTTTTGTTTTTGAAGTATGTAATTTATATTGATTTCTAAGAAGTAATCATCCAGTTCTTTATTTATAGTGCGAATACCACATCTTTTACAAATTTTTATGTTAGGATCATTATTGAGTATTCTACTACAAGATTCACAATATTTACCAATATACC
>CAYMQE010000007.1:0-13997 GCA_964392695.1 Candidatus Woesearchaeota archaeon
TCTATATTAAAAGTGTGATGACTGTGAAGTTCCACGTCTTCCGGCCCTTCAACTACAACGCCTCCAATGCGCAGAACATTTGCATACTTATGAAATTCTATTTCCTTCACCAACAATTTAAGAAAAACCGGCTTTCTTACAGATGTCTGCCTCTCTCTGCCTTCTATGTTTACGCGTCTTGTTGTCTTTCCTGTAATAAAGTTTTCAGCAGAGATTATCTGGCTCAATGTCCATAAATCATCAAGGCTTTGGACTGTTATCTTTGCCTCCCCTTTTTTGAAATCCGCTTTGATTATCATAAAGTTTAATGTAAGAAGCGTATATTTAAAAGATAGTGGAATAACGGAACTGCTCTTCAAGATTATATATAAGTTAGTTGTTCATAAAAATTTGGTGGAACTGGAAGAGATAATAAAAACAGTTGCAAGCAAATTAAAAAATGGGGAGTACAAAACAACAGCTCACTTTTTAGAGCAATGTAACGAAAGGAATTTAGATATCAATGAGGTTATACCTATCCTAAAAACCTGCCAGATAGTAGGCTTAATAACACAAAGTGATAAGAGATACAAGATTATATTTATTTATAGAACTAATAAATAACTGCATTCCCAAGTGATGTAGATAGGAGGATAAGATGAATAAACGTATTGTGCCTGGTAAATTGAACTATAGTCTTAAAGAAGATATACTATATACGCGACCATACAACCGTAATTATGAGTCTTCAGTTCAATACGGTGATATAATCGTAGATTTAGATAACGATAAAAGAGTTGCGGGTATAGAAATTTTAGACGCGTCTAAAGTTTTCCACATAAATAAAGAGCTACTAAGAAATATAAGATATGGACAGGTAGAGACAATTATAAAGTCAGACAAAATAGCTATATATTTTATGTTTAAAATAAAGTTTAGAAATGCTATAAGAGATATCTATACTAACTATATAAATAACACATTAGAGACAGAATTAAAACCATCTATAATGAAATTAAAAGCAGTATAATCGATCTACTCCAGCACTTCCACCGAGTCTATTTTTCCATCACCGTCTATATCAAAGCCCTGAATTATTCTGTAAAAGTCTCCGCCGTCGTAATCCTTCAGCACCTTATCAGTATATTTTGTCAGCGCCAGAACAGCAGATTTGGTGCCAAGAGAGCTGTTGCCAGCAAGAATAATGATGGCATTTTCTTTGTTATTCGGATTTCTTATTTTGCAGATAATTCCAACAGAGTCATCTGAATAACTGCTCTTCGTTCCTATAATCTGTTTGGACATGTCTTTGCCGAATTTGATAGGCAGTCTATCCTTGACATTATATGTAACTATGTTTGATATAGGACCTCCAATAAGTATCATGTTGGAATCCTGTCTATTTTCGTTCATTATGTCCACATCCAACTTTACAAGGAAGTCATCAGGAAGCTTGAATATAGAGCCAATAGACATTGCCAGCTGGCACGCATAATGTCCGTCCCTAGCTCTTTGTTTTGACGGCCCATGCGGATCAGGAGCGCCGACAACAATAAAACCATTGAAAGCCCCGCCTCTATTAAAATCTCTAAGGTATTTAGCAAACAGATTATTGCCATGAATAGAATCGGTTTCCACTTCGCCGAAGTCCAACTCAACACCAAAAGCAGGAATAGTTGCCTTAAAGTACCTTGCCAAGCCGCCGCGTCTGTCTTCTGTTCTTGTGTTCTTTATTAGACCTGCTTTCAACAGGTGATTGATATAGTAATAGATTTTCTGTTCATGTATCTTCAATTTTTTCGCCAGCTCAATAGTGTACATCTCTTTTTCAGAAAGCTCCTTCAGTATTTGCATACTTATAGGATTTAAGATATGCTTCAAAACGCTGTAATTTCTAAACAAAAGTATGTCTTTGCTGGTAAGTTTTCCTTTCTCCTGTTTCAGCAGTGAATGAACGTTTTCCATAAAACATCTAACTACAACCACTTTATAAATTTTATTAATGGTCGCTAATCCGAGTATTCACGGCCAGCTGACAATAAATAGCCGGTAAAGGCGCATAAATACCAGCATATCTCCCTCAAATCACCATCTTCTATTTTACTAAATGCGCTAATCATAGTCTTTCTCAAAACAGGTTGTTCCTGTAGAAATTCATTATTTAGCTTCTCAAGATATAAACTTAAACCGTTGTCTTCAATAGTATCGCCATTACTATTTTTTAAAGTGGCATAAAATAAATCTAAAATTTTGGAGAACTCCTTAACATTATCATTGAGTGGTTTATCGAATTTTTGTAGAATATAGTCCATTACAAAAGGTTGCTTGTCTATAAAAGCATCAATTATATCTTTTTTAACATAATTTTCCAACCCATTATATTTTTTTCCCAGAAGGTCGCGAATAAAATCATTTATATGTTGTTTATCAATTTCTGGCCAGGTGCTATCCACATATAAAATATATGTAAGCAATACTTAAAAGCATTATCTACCAAAGATACAATAGCTTGCTATCTGATGCAGAACGCCAACTCTACACTTTACCTTTGACATATGGTGAATTAATCTACGCTATGAAAACAGGAGATAGTGTGAGTTCTGAAAAAAGTTATAAGTTTGTTACGGACCTTGATAGCATAATAGAATATTTAATTAAAGAATATAGCATCCAGATTCCAAATACATTCAGACGAAGATTCGAATTGGACGACTCAATAAAAGATGAAGATGAGCTTAACACATTATTAGAACATGAGATTTCTTGGTCTAAAAACAAATTTCCATTAAACAATGACTTAGTAGGGATAGACCACTATAAACAAGCCATAAATTTTCTAAGTAGATTAAACGAACATTTCGAAGTACTATCCCCTAAAAATGTATTAAATACGAAAAAGACAGACTGCAAGGGAAAAGCAATTTTAGCAGTTGCTTTTCATAGAAAACAAAACAAGCCGGTAAAGCTGGCAACAACAAACTACCATGTTTTTATCGAACTTTGGCGCAATAGAGAACAGGAATGGATCCTTTTTGATCCTACTTATTTAAGATATTCAACTAAATTAGATCCAACAAGAGATAAAGATTTCAATTATTTCTATGAAAAAGTAATCAATAACTTTAACAACCGTAAATAAAAATTTAATAATGGTCGCCTGTCATTTTTAGTCTATTTAAATATACCATTACAAAATATTTCAAATAGGTAACTACATTTTCTAAAAAATACTTAAATAGAATATTTGGCTGTAAAGTGCTATTGGGTTGATCTTAGTTCACCCCTAATTATTTTATTGGGTGTAGATAATGTGCGGTATAATAGGGTATAACGGAAAGAGCAACAGCATACCTGTTCTTTTAAACGGCTTAAAAAGACTAGAATATAGAGGCTATGATTCTTACGGCTTCGCAACTGCCAACGGCGCGATTAAAATAAGAAAGAATGTCGGAAAGATAGGCGGTTTATCCGAAAAAGATTTGTCAGAATTAAAAGGCACAATAGGATTTGGACATACCCGCTGGGCGACTCATGGGGGCGTTACAATAGATAATGCGCACCCGCATGCAGACTGCACAGGAAGATTTGCTTTGATACACAATGGCATAGTTGAGAACTTTGACGAATTAAAAAAAGAATTGCTGTCAAAGGGGCATAAATTCAAGTCGCAGACAGACACAGAAGTGATAGTTCATTTAATAGAAGAGAGCGCTGAAGGAGATGCAAAAGAAGCGATAATAAAGGCAGTTTCAAGAATGCACGGCTCTTTCACTTTCCTGCTTCTTGACTCCAACGAGAAAAAGCTTTACGGCTACAGGAAAGATTCCCCTCTTGTTCTCGGCGTTGGCGACGGCGAAATGTTTCTTGCCAGCGATGTGCCTGCATTTTTGAAGTACACAAACAAAGTAGTTTTTATGGAGAATAACCAACTCGCTGTGTTGTCAGAAAATGATTTTGAAATTCTTGAAAACGGCGAAAAAATAGCGCCGAAAATACAGGAGATAGCCTGGAGCTTCGAAGAAGCGGAAAAGGGAGGCTATGAGCATTTTATGATAAAGGAGATTAACGACCAAAGGGAGACTATAAAACTGGCGCTTGAGCAAAACGAGAATGTTATAACTGTTCTTGCTAAAGAGATAAACAAAGCAAAAGGAGTATTCTTCGTCGCCTGTGGCACGAGCTACCACGCCGCATTGTGCGCGTCTTACGTCTTTTCAAAAATTGCGAAGAAACACATAAATGTAGTGATAGCAAGCGAGTTTCCAAATTATGAACACTTCCTGCAGAAAGAAACACTAATAGTCACTATAAGTCAAAGCGGAGAAACAGCAGATGTGCTGGAAGCTGTGAATGTATCACGAAGCAGAGAATCAAAAGTTGTATCTATAATCAATGTAATGGGCTCGTCGTTGATGCGCTCAAGCGATTATTCATTGCTATTAAACGCAGGACCAGAAATATGCGTGCTCGCAACCAAAACGTATACATCTCAAGTCGCCCTGCTTACTTTACTAGCATATGCAACTGTCGGAAAATTAAATGAAGGAAAGAATGAACTATACAGAATATCGCATCGCGTCGCAGACGTTCTTGACAATTCAGAGTATATAGAAGAGCTTGCAAAATTGCTGAAAGACAAGGAGCATCTATTTCTTATAGGACGTTCGGTGAGTTATGCGACAGCATTGGAAGCTGCGTTGAAGCTAAAGGAAGTATCTTACATACACGCTGAAGCATTGGCGGGTGGAGAATTGAAGCACGGCACACTGGCTTTAATTGAGCCTGGCATTCCATGCATAGCTTTCGTGCCAGGGGACGATACTGATATGAATATATTGTCAAATGCACAGGAGATAAAAGCACGCGGAGGATACATAATCGGTGTCGGGCCAAAAAAATACGATGTGTTTGACTTCTTCGTTCCTGTGCCGAACGGAGGCGATGACAATCTGGGAAGAAATGTATTCCACCCTATTCTATCAATAATACCTATGCAGTTACTTGCGTACCATATGGCGCTACTAAGAGGGTGCGACCCTGACAAACCAAGAAATTTGGCGAAGAGCGTGACTGTTAAATGAAAACGAAATGTTCAAAAAGCATTAGGCTTTGGTTGTAAAGGTGAAATAAAATGAAAGGTTTAGAGTTAATAGCACTTATACCAACAAAAGATAATGGTGATACTATCTGCGATGTTGTCAATAATGCATTAGAACAATACAAAAAGGTAGTAGTTATGGAGAACAGCGCCACCGAAGATAATTACAAAAAAATAATAGATAGATATGGTGATAATAAAGATTTAAACGTCATAAAATTAGACAAACCTGGCAAAGGCAATGCAATCTACAATGGTATAAAACACATAAATAAAAAGTATAGAGGAGAATATGATTTTATTTCTACAATAGATGGAGATGGTGAAACCACAATAGAAGATGCTGTTAATGGCGCTTTTGAAACAAGAAAAAAACAGGATTTGTATAAAAATATAGCATTCGGCAAAGGCTGTAACTACTCAAGCGAAGGTAGTGTCATTTCAAATGCAGGTATAATATCAAAGAAACTCTTACAAAAATATACTGAAATTAATAAGCCAAATTTCAAATGGGATAAAATAATTGATGTGCGTTCGGGTCATCACGCAATAACACCAGAATTTGTTGAGATAATTGAAACAAATGAAATAAAAAGCAAAGGCTATGGGATAGAAATGGAGTTGCTGAAGCTTGCATTTGATAATAAAATGTATGTCCCGCATTTCAAAGTGAATATAGAACCTCGTAAAAGTAGATATTTCGTACAAGATATACCTCTTGAGGAACTTCTAGATTTCATAGAATTATTTGGAAGGGACTTTGTTACAGAAACAGTTAAAGAAGAGATAGGAACGAATTTAGTAATAAATTATCGTCAGCCATTTCAATCCGCAGGTGTTTATTATTGAAAGCCGTAATTTTAGCAGCCGGAAAAGGAACAAGAATGCTTCCAATAACGCTGAAGAAGCCGAAGCCGTTGATATCAGTTGCAGGAAAGCCATTCCTGTATTTTCTAATGAAGAATTTGCTAAGCGCGGGTTTTGATGAGCTAGGGATAGTAGTCGGCTACAAAAAAGAGCTCGTGGATGAATTTGTAAAAGAATACTTCCCGTCTGAAAAAGTAACTCTAATAGAGCAAAAAGAACAGCTCGGCACAGCACATGCAGTTATGTGCGCTGAAAAATTTGTTGGCAGTGACGATTTCACAGTTGTAATGAGCGACAATTTATACTCTGTGAAAGATTTGAGGAAATTCAAAGTTTCTGATGTGTACACTTACATCGCCGCTTACAAACACGAGAACCCGGAGAGATACGGAGTTATTGAAGAGAATAACAGCATTGTCACGATAAAGGAAAAACCGCAAGATGTAACACGCGGAGCAAAGATTAACGCGGGGCTGTATAAATTCAAGCCTGAATTATTTGCAATATTGAAAAGAATTAAGCCAAGCGAAAGAAACGAGCTCGAGCTAACAGATGCTATAAATATTATGTCTTCATCAAAAAAAATAAAAATAGTCAATATAGAGGACTTCTGGCTTGACCTTGCGCGCCCAGAGGATATCTACAAAATAAGCGAGTTCATAGAGCTGTGGGGATACAATGGAAATTGATTATAACAAGCCGATAGAAACATTTGAAAAAGTAAAGAAATTTTTGGATGAAATAAAAACAAAAGTAGACTCAAATATTCCAGAAGGAGTGCAAATAATAGGCAATGCTGTCATAGGAAAGGATGTAAAATTCACACCGCCTGTTGTTATCGAAGGGCCTGTTTTTATCGGCGAAAAATGTAGTATAGGTCCATTTGCACACATCCGTCCATACTGTTATTTAGAAGGCGGCAACCACATAGGGTTTTCATCTCAAATAAAAGAATCTATATTCATGCTTAATTCAAATGCACCGCACTTAAATTATATTGGTGATTCAATTATCGGCAGGAATTGCAATTTAGGCGCAGGCACAATTACAGCGAACCTGCGATTTGACAATAAAAATGTAAAAATATCCGGCAAGATTGACAGTGGCAGAAGAAAGTTAGGCGTCATTATGGAAGACAATGTTAAAACAGGGATTAACGTGTCAATAATGCCTGGTGTGAAGATAGGAGATAATAATTTTGTAAGCGCCCATACAATTGTAAGTCGTGATATAGAATGAATGAATATATTGAAAAAAATGGATATGAAATTTTGCTAAGGCCAGCAAGAAAAGAAGATTTACCAAAAATAGGCGAAATGTCTTACGCTTATGTTTTCCCACCAGAGGATATATGGGAAGATGAAAGCGCTGAAAAAGAAACTGCCAGGTGGTCAGGCAGGTATGAAACTTTTCCTAAAGGGCTATACATTGCAGAAGATATAAAATTAAATAAAATTGTCGGAGCAACTGCGACACAAATAATAAACTGGAACTATAACACAAGACTAACAACTTGGAGTGATTTAACAGATGATGGTACAATAAGAAAAACACATAACCCAAACGGAAACACACTCCACATAGTTTCTGTTCATGTACACAGAGACTACGCAAAGGGCCTGGGGATAGGAAGCAAACTATTGAGTTATCAAAAAGAATTATTTGGAAGTATAGACAATCTGGAGTATATGATAGTCGGGCATACTCTTGGAAAAAGAGACAAACAGGAATTCGAATCTTTCAAAAAATTTATAGAGTGCGCAGAAGGGGGTATAGAGAACAAACTGAAACAATACATTGACGCCAAAACATCTGGGGGAGAAATTCTTGACGCTTTAATAAGATTTTATAATCGCGCAGCGGGTATGCTGCCATCAAAAATATTAATTGGATTTGAAGGCTATCCAGAATATGATTATTGTGTCTTGGATGTTCTTAAAAAAGGCAGGTGACCTTCTTGAATAGAGCAGAATCAGAATTACACTATGAAAAACACAGGCTTGGTGATATAATCAGAAGCCCGAAATTTATGGAAATTTTTCCTGAAAAAATTTCTACTGCGGGCTTGGAAAATCAACCTTATGTATCTAATGGTAGCATAGGTGTTAATGGGATTTTTAATTCAAATAAAGAGCTCTTAATTATAGGAGGCCCATGTATTCTATCTTCAAATAGCACAAAAGAAGCAATTCTAAACGCCAAAAATAGGGCATCCGGCAAAATAACAAATGAGGAGTATCTAAAAAATGTCTATTAAATATTAGAGAATCAACCTTCGCTTCAAAATGTTTTAACCACCTGCGCATTTATTGACGATTCGCCCGAGCAAAAAAGAACTGTGCTTCTTATAATGGAAGTGTACGAAGTCGTGCTTATTTTGACAGGAAACAACCATGAACTATTTGAAAAAAATAAAGAATTCTTGATAAATAAAGTGTATAAAACCGCTATGAGAATTGAAGAACTAATAAATTCCGCCAGAAAATTCAGAGGCTTAAAGTCAAAATTAATCTTTTTTTACACGCACAAACCAGAAGAAAAAAAGATTATTGACGACTGTATTAATGAAATAGACAAACTAGGTTTAAAGCCAAGAACAGACAGCTACATCCAACCAAAATCATTTTCCAGTCTTTCTAAAAGCAGAATAGAGATAGCGTATACAAATTTATTTGCCGAGAAATTAGATAGATATATTAAGCACGTTTATCCAAACAAAATTCTTATGGAAAATTACAAACATTTTTACCAGATATTTAATGGAAGCAACATTCTTCCATTAGATTTATTTAAAATTAATCTCGTGGGCTTGATACCACCGCCTTCTTTGAACAGCAGTAAAGAAATGGACAAAGGACAGGAGCTTTTTCTTGGAAAAGGGGAAGAACATGTTAAACTACAACTTGATAAGGCGTACTTAACTTCTTTAGGTTCTTACTTGCTGGCCTTGTCGTCCTGGGAGGAGATTAGCAATTACGAAATAAAATCTATTCTTGAAGATACATTCAAAAAAAGAATTTCAGAAAAGAATGAATTAATAAAAGCAACAAAGGATATGGTTGTTAAAAAATTGAAGGAGATTATCTGTTAATTTCAGCGCAGAAAGCATTTGATGCATATAGATTTAAAGGTGGAAAATATGGAGCCAAATAAAATGAAGATACAAAAAAGAACAAAAGTAATCTTAAGCCTTGACGTAAACGGCCCATTGACGAACGTAAATGAAGTTTCTCTCCAGCCATTTGATGGTATAGCCAAACGCCTGTCAAAACTTAAAGAGATGGGTGCTACTATATTTCTGAATTCTGGCTGGGACCCTGAAACACTAGAAGAGGTAGACAGCCTCTATTTAGGAAATGTGTGCGACGGATTTATAGGTGAACATGGAAGAGTATTCAAGCTAAAAGGTGGAAAAATAGTGTCAACAGTGCCGAAGATTAACGAAGAAAATGCGCTAAAACTTTTCAAAAAGAATGTTGAAGTATGCGCAAAAAAAGGTATAAGCTTTGCTATAGCGCGAAATTTTACAAGCATTTCAATATACTATAACAATGAAAAAATGCTAAGAAAATTCATAAGCAGAAAGGAAACCAAAATGACGGACATCATTGTAAAAAATAATTTTGAGGGTTATAGGGCCTTGTTCAATATGATGCAAAAAGAACTTATAATGACAAGCTTAAGGCCAAAGATAGAAGGAGAAAATCTAAGCCTATCAGTAACAGAAAACAGCAGCGCATTGCAGGTGGAGGCGCTTAAAAAGTTGTCAGAAGAGATAATAGTAGATGGATGGAAGATAAACAAAATACATGATGATTTCTGCATCGAATACGCGCCAGAAGAAAGGGTGAGTGAGACGCATAAAGGCAACGGTTTGCAAAGGGCAGTCTCTAGTTTAACAAAAAACAAAGACTTGCTAATTTTAGCTATAGGCGACAGCATAGGCGATTTGAAAATGAAAGACGCCGGAGGTTTGCCTGTGATTTTCTTCGGGCTTAAAGGCACAGAAGCAGAATTGACAGCAGATTTTGTCGCTGAATCAGGAATAGAATTTTTGGACAATGTTTATAAAATGTTGCAGGCAAGAGAGGGATAATGATAAAAAGCAGGGCGCCAACAAGGATAGATTTAGCAGGAGGCACATTAGACATATTTCCACTCTACTTATTTCATGAAGAAGGACTTACTGTAAATGTAGCTGTTGATTTGTACACAGAAGCAGAATTAGAAGCGCGAAAAGATAGAGAGATACATATAACGTCAAAAGACCAAAATGTTGCTGTTAAATTCGCATCTTTAGATGAAATAAAGCACGACCATAAATTGTCCCTTTTCTCCCGCGCTGTTTATTTTTTTAAGCCTAGCACTGGTGTAAATCTAACTGTAAAATCTTCTGCACCGAAAGGAAGCGGACTTGGTGGCTCAAGCTCTATGCTGATATCCACTTGCGGTGCTTTGGACAAATTAATGAACACTAATTACAGCAAAAAACAATTAATGGACATAGCGCAAGGGATTGAAACAACCGTTCTGCAGATACCAACAGGGAGGCAGGACTACAAAGCAGCTATGTACGGCGGATTCAATGCGATACACTTCAAGACAGCATGGAATGAAGTTGAATCGTTGAAACTGAGTAAAAAATTTGTTTCAGAACTAAAAGACTCGCTTATATTGTGTTACACTGGCGAGTCGCATTACAGCGGATTCACAAACTGGGATATGTTCAAACTGCGCGTTGACAGAAACCCCGAGAGCATAAAAGCTCTTGAGGGTATAAAGAAAACAGCGTATAAAATGCGCGGCGTCTTGTTGAATGAAAACCTGCACGAAGTTGGCGATGCGCTTCTTGAGGAATGGAACAACAGAATAAAATTAAGCTCAGCCGTATGCACTAAACAAATGGCAAAATTAATAAATACAGCAAAAGAAAAAGGAGCTTATGCATGGAAAGTTTGCGGCGCTGGAGGAGGGGGCTGTATGATATTCTTAGCGAATAAAAAAGACCGCGTTGCAGTTGAATATGTGCTCAAAAAGAACGGCGCTCAAATACTAAAATACAATTTTGATTTTGAGGGGTTAAAAATTGAAGATATATAACATATACCCCTTCCATTCAGATATAGAATTGCCTCAATTAATTAGACTACATCAGACGGTATTTCCTAACGATGCACTAAATACAGAACAACGAAAACAATGGATACTTTCCAAAAAATCCGCTGTTGATAATGAAGTAGGCTATTATTTTGGAGCAATTGAAAGCACTAAACTGCTTGGCTATATTTATTGGACGCATATTGAAGGTATAAGAGACAGTTTAGAACTGGAACAAATAGGCATAGGCAAAGAATATCAAAAACAAGGCATCGGCACTAAGCTAATCGACGATTCAATAGTATACCTTGAGATAGAACTAAGAAAAAAAGTCTTTAATGGAATTGGCAAAATAAGGGTCACTACATCTACAAACAATGATGCTCAAAAATTGTACAAAAAAACTTTGGGCGCAGAGGTAGTTGCAATAGAGCCGAAACTATACGACGGCGACGAAGCAATAATGCACGCCAGAAGAGAGCAGATAAACGGCGCGCGTAAAGAACGCGGCTTAAAGACGCTGGACGAAATATTTTAATACAGCATAAATCTACACCACGGAATGAAATACGTGGTTGAAGACGACATAAACAAATCCTACAATGTAATAGATGCATCTAAATATGACTTAGACGAGCTAGTAAATCTAAACAGAGTTTGCTTTCCGCAAGATAATGAAACGATAGAATTAGCAACAGAATGGATTAAAGACTGGCTGCGTGAAAGCTACAACGTAAATAAACGCGGCAGAAATTATTTTTATGTTATGAAACCAATCCGTGAAGACGAGCAACCTATAGTTGGCTACGCAGTTTATATGCACGAAGGAGCATTCAGAATAAAAACAGGAGCTGTTCTTGAATTAGAGCAATTTTGTATCACTATGCCGGAAAACGATGATTTTAAAAAATTTCTATTGGACAATTCAATATACCGCCTTGACAAAGACGTAATTAACAGATTAATTACTCCCTTTGCAAACATAAAAACAACTATAACAAAAGATAGGATTGAACTATTCTTAAACAGGCTTGTCTCACCTGAAGGTGCAGAAGATTTGTCAAATATAGACGGCACAATAGCAGAAATAAGAAACGCTTACCCCAACTTAATAGAAGAAAGGATAGATCAGTATTTGCTCAATATACCGCGCGACACTATAAATAAAGCAAGAAGAAAGAATGGGGTAAAGGCATTAGAAAGTTATGTAAATGAAATAGAACAGGCACATGAAATTAAAAAACCTCTGCCAAGGCGCCAAAGAAGAAAACTAGCATAAGCAAATAAAGCAAGGGGTCAAATTTCTTTCTTTTCATTTTTAGAACCATAAGACAAATTAAGATGCCTGTCAATCCGCCGGAAATTGCGCCTGTAATTCCTATCACAGTCAGAAAAGTCGGCTTGGTTAAAATTGATACAGCAAATGGCAGAGATAATGCGAAAAAAACAGCTAGTTTGTTGCCAACGCCGAAGTCTTCCACATATGTATCCTTCATCACGAGTCCAAGAGAAAGGTAAGCGGTGGTCATAGTTATTATAGCAAGCAAACTGCCTATCCATCCAAAGACGCCGGTTAAGCTGGCAACTGCAACATCTTCCACATTTTCACCGAATGTGCCTACAAAAGAAAATGCAAATAATATGTAAAGAGCAGCTACTGAAGTAGTAGCCATAATTATGCTCTGCCTCAATTTCTTTTTATTTCCAGAAACAATTTTTTCCAGTTCTGGTATTGCAGAGTAGCCAAGGAATGCGAAAAGAAGAACGCCGTAAGGTGATACGAATTCGCCCCAATTTGTGCTGGACAAATTGCTATACAAAACAGAAGGCAGAAGATAAATTGATATGGACGTCAGGAAAATGACCATTATTGAAACCAGCAAAAGTTCTGTTTTGGAAACTTTATCAACACCACGAAAAATCAAGTATGACATGGCGGAAGTAAAAGCAATAATAGTCATTTGCGTTGGTACACCCAATAAATTTTGGACTATATCGCTTATTGCAACTGTATAAGCGAGTATAGCTCCGGTCAAACCTATAAAGACGCTTATGAACATAATTTTCTTTCCGACATCGCCAAGAAACAGCTGGGCAAAACCTGTCATTTGATGCGTATCCTTAACTTTAGACACAAGTTCGCCTGTGTATATATTCATTCTAATCGTGAGAGATGCGACAAGCAACAGCATAATAATCCCAGGCAATAAGCCTGTAGAAGAAATCGCAGCAGGTATGCCCAAATAGCCAGCGCCAATCATAGTGCCCATTAAAGTCGCTGCTGCAATGTATTTTTTATCCATAATTGACTATATAAAAATACAAAATTTTAAAGATATGTATGCAACTGCTTTATGATGCTAGTCCACTCAGGTAATTTGTGAGTTCATCAAAAACAATTTTTTTCTTTCTATTGCTCAAGTGAAACATTACTTTTTGAATCATTCTCTCTGATATTGTAAAAATATAATTAACTTTAATTATGCTGTCCTTTATCGCACCCTCTTCTTTTGAAAGTGGAATGCCCTTCATTGCCAAATTGCTCGTTATGCCTGCCACTACTACATTTCCATATTCCTCAAATAATACCACAGCAGGTCTTTTCTTTATTTCAAAAGTATCAGCAAATTGCATGACGGCAACAACAACATCTCCTGCTTTATACACGCTCCCACGCCTCATCTTCTTTGTTATTCCATAACTCTCTCATTTTTACCTGTTGGATTTTATGAAGAAATTCATCATACTGATTTCGTAGTCTAGCATTCTTTTCAAGCTCTATTAAATGCATTATCAATTCATTATAGGACTGCCTAGGATATTCTTTTATTTCTTTTAAATTATCTACAACAATTTTGTCCAATTGGATTGTAGTTGCTTCTTTCATTATATATCATCTATAGTTAATATATAACTAATATATAAAATTTTACTTTTATTGTTCGCTGATGCTCCC
>CAYMQE010000007.1:14007-16851 GCA_964392695.1 Candidatus Woesearchaeota archaeon
GCCGGGAGTCGAACCCGGGATCTCCAGCTCGAGAGGCTGGTGTGCTTGCCAACTACACCACAGGAGCGCTAGTAATAAATTTGAAGAATAATTATTCCAATTAAAAAGATTATCAATTCAAGGAGCATCATCTTCTTGTTCCGCAAATAGCTTCCGAATATGCGCTTAATCGGTGTTTCCAGAATATTCTCAAGCTTATTCCAATGCAGGCCATAGAGTCTCCTATTCAAAGGCCAAAGCCACGCTACTCCATAATCTATGCTGTCAAGAACAAGATGAGACAGCGGTGCCAATAAATAAAACGGGCTTACAAAAAAAGACAACGGAATAAATGCAATGAGCCAAAAATTAGGAAAGTGAAGCCAAGAGTCGTTTCTGTGATTCTTTGAATAGAAAATATCAATATCAACCAGTAAAGCCAATAAAGCAAAAATAGCAGGTTCTATACCAAATTGCTTCAATAAAGTGCCAAGGATAAAGGCAAATATTGCGTGTGCTAAAGGAGTCATAGCCTAGAAACCTTGTCTTCATTTAATAAACATTTCTAGAGAATGCGTCTTTGCTTGAACTTTGCGTATATATCCCCGCAAAGTATCAGGATAGAACCAAGAAGAATCATGCCGATGCTCTGCATCCACGCACCGTAAACAAACACAGCGTACCCTATTAAATGCGCTATAAGATTAATAGGATATAAGTGTCCAAGCCAAAATAGTTCAAATCTGGAAAGCTTCTTATACTGTTTCTTTCTCTCCTTTCTCCACACCCATATTCCTACCAAAATACCAATTCCCAGTCCGCCCCATATATAAGCGAAGTTGTGCATCCAAAGTCCATAAAATATGACTAGTAATCCAATAATTTCCCCTGATAATTTAGTTCTGTTCGCGTGCTGAAGGGCAAGTCTTTGAACCGCACTGTATTTTGGCATGCATATTCTAAACATATTTGAATTTAAAATAGTTTCTTTATTCTATGTACTACGCAGCACTCTTCATTCTTGCATATCTTTACTTAGTCGTTCTCTTTGTATTTATAGGCGGCTTCATTAAAGATAAAAAATTAGGGTATTGCAGTCCAAAGGTAAGTATAGTCATAGCCGCGTGGAATGAAGAAAAGCTGATTGAAAAGTGCCTTAAAAGTGTGTTAGAACAGGAGTATGATAATGATTTTGAAGTAATTGTAATCGGCGGTGGCTCTGACAAGACTGCTGAGATAGTGTCAAAATTCAAAAAGGTAAAATTCATTCGCGAAGAAAAACCCCATGGAAAATGGGGCGCATTGAATACTGCTATATCAAAAACAAAATACGAAGCAATAGCAATGATAGACGCTGATGCAGTAGCACCAAAGGAATGGCTGCGAAAAATAATGGCTCCACTAAACAAGTATGACATATCAACTTCAACTTATATAAATTACAACAGGAACACAATAGTGTCAAAGGCTTACTACACATTTTCCACACTATTGTTGAATTTAGAGGCATTCTTGAGCAGATTTCTTAATTCTGCATATGCAAATGGGGCCAATATGGCATTCAAAAAAAAAGTGTGGGAATCGGTAAAATTCAGAAATTATTTGCTGGAGGACATAGGATTGTACTCAGACGCACGGAAAAAATGATTCAAAAAGGCTTTTGTCCCATCTGCTGTAATTCAGGTATATGGACCGACAACCTATAAAAATTTCTCAGCTCAAACAGGTAGATTTTTCCGCGGTGTAATACAGCTTTTATTTTCTAAAACAAGCATTTACGAGAAATACTTTTACTTGCAATACATACTCTTCTTCACAGCTGTGCCGATAATATTTTTATCTTTCTTTCTATTGTATATAGATGACATTGAAAAATTCAGGATCATTTTCAATATGACGCTAAGCGTGGCAAGTTTGGTTGTGTTTTCATTTTTGGCGTCGACAAAAAGTATTCGTCAGGCGATAGATATGATAATAAGCATACCAATAATTATGATTATGTCCACTGCAATGTTTATAGAGCAGATTTATTTGATAATTGGAGGTAGATTCAAAGAATGGACAAGAATGGAAAGGGTATGATATTTTCCATAATCATACCAACACTGAATGAAGAAAAGGATATAGAAGCCACTTTAAAATCCATAAAACAACAGAGCACTCATAGCTTTGAAATTATTGTAGTAGATGGAGAAAGCTCTGACAAGACAGTAAAAATTGCAGAAAAATACGCTGACAAGGTTATTATTGTAAAAAAAAGAGGTATAGCCCTTGCAAGAAATATTGGAGCCAAAAATGCTTCAGGAGAAGTTCTGATTTTCATAGACGCAGACACAATAATTGCAGGAAACTATCTGTATGAAATAAAACATGCACTTTATGACAAAGGAGTAGTATGCGGAACAACAAGATACAGAGCTATAAAAACTTCAAAAACCAATGAAATACTAGTAGAATCTACATCCGAATTAAATCACATACTAAGCATTTTTGGCATTGTAAGATGCCCTGGCTTTTCCACTTTCATACGCAAAAAAGTTTTTGACAAAATAGGAGGCTACGACGAATCATTGTTTATGAGTGAAGATCATGATCTTGCTATAAGAGCCAGAAAATACGGAAAATTTATCTTTCTTGCTAAAACATTTGTGAAAATGTCCACCCGCCGTCTGGAAAAAATTGGTACAGCTAATTTTGCATTGCTATATGGATACGCTGAATTAATGATGCCATTAAGAAAATGGATAAAATTAAAAAGAAAATATCCAACAATAGAAGAAATGTCTAAGATTAATACTATAGAACTGCTGAAAACATTGACTTATGAAATTTACAAAGGACAGCTTAGAAGCATCAGAAAGTACA
>CAYMQE010000008.1:0-6605 GCA_964392695.1 Candidatus Woesearchaeota archaeon
GAAGACGCCGTTCTGGTAGATTATGCTTCTATTAATCAAAAACTCCTCACCGCTTATGTATTCAATAGCAAAGCCAGGTTCAAGCGGGTAATAGAGAATATAGCCGTTTTCAGCTGTGAAATTCAATACGCTAACTCCATTGGCATCAGCAATAGAAACATCGCCTAAGATTAAAGGCTCTTTAATAGTTTCATTCAACAGAATAGACATGCTCAAAAATTTCCTTAAAGTCTCGTAAGTCAACAGCAGATAAGACGCTCCGCTGTCGGAGAAATTATATGTTTCATTAGTTGTGTAGAATTTAGCCATTTGATTTATTCTCGGTATATTCTGTCCGCTGACGCTGTCAACAACAGTCGGTCTCTTCGTAAGCGCTTGTATTTTGGTTGCATCATCCCACCAAACTGCAAATGCACTGCTCTCATTTGTGTTTTGTTTTATCCAGTTGCTTGCGCCTATCCATTCTTTATCCAAAAATTCCAAAGAGCCAATTAAGTTGTAAGAAAACGCTGAGTGAATTATAATAATTTCTGCAAACAGGGCAATAACAAGTTTACTGTTCAGTCTCTTAGTTAGGCGCTCAAAGCCTACTGAAGCTAAAAGAAATACTGACGGGCTAGCCAAAAAGGAAAATCTCCTTGCAGACAGCAGAAGATAAATTGACAAGGCAAAATAGCCAAGCACGGGCGAGGATTTGAATTCTTTTGAGCTGTAAAAATCGATTGCATATATAAACATGCCAATTAAAAATAACGGCAGGGAAAATAGAAAATTATTCAGCAGGTCGTCAAGCATTGGCTTTTGCAATTCTGAAATAGTCTTGTGGAATGTTTCAGTCGGAGTTACAAGACCATAGCCTGTAAATATTTCCGGCTGAAATGCGTATGCAAGCACTAAAAAAACAGCCAAAGATGAAATAGAAGCTATTGCTTTCAGGCTTTTCTTTGCTCTGTCCTGCATCTTATACATAATCAATGAGATTATAGGGAGAATAAAGAGTACAGGATAAAATTTAAAAAATTCATGCTCAACGTGGATTATACCTGAAAATTCTGCAAGAAAAGAGTATATGCGAAGCATAAAAAGTGAGATTGTAAGATTGAGTATCGGTTCTGCATCAAGCTTGTTATTCAAAAATTTAAAGAATATGAGTGAGATATATGCAAAGATCAGAATAAGGTAAGCAAAGGCATAGCCGTACCAGAATAAAGCGGACAAGCTGATTATAAGGCTCGGAAGGAATTTCTTCTTTTCAATAAAATATAAAGATAAAAAGATTAGTGGAAGGACGAACATTTCAGCGCGATAATTTCCGCTTATTGTCCTAAATATATTTGCGTATGTTACAGCCATTAGCAAGGAAGAGTATATTGCTGTTTTCCTGCCAAAATATGATTTGGCGAAATAATAAAAGACGAAGATAGTAAGCATTCCAATCAACGGCGGGAATATCTTTATCGCATAGTAGCTTCCGATAATTTCTGAAAACGGAACTAAAATAAAGTACATGCCAAGCGGCTCTGAATTTGGAACAGCATATGGATAATGGGAGAGGGAAAAGCTTTTGTCAAAATCTTTGGAAAATTCTTCAAGAAATGCGTAGTGATAATAGGAGTCGCTTCCTACAAACCATGACTGGCTGAATGTAAGCATTCTAAATGCAAATGCCAGTAGCAAAATTGTATAGAGTATATGGCGTTCTTTCATAATTGAACGTAAGCTATTTCATTTAAAAAGGTTGACGTTCTCACGCACCCATGAATGTAGTTTAGTTATGCCTTCTTCAACACCAATTTTAGGCGACCATCCTACTTCTTTGTTTATTTTAGTTATATCGCTGATGTACACTTTTTGATCGCCAAGACGCCAATTGTCAAAGGAAACCTCAGGAATTGAGCCGTTTATTTTTTTGAGTATGTCAAGAAGCTCAAGAAGAGAAATTGTATTAGTATGTCCGCCTCCTAAATTGTAAGCCTTGCCTTTTGTTGCATTTATATTTTCTGCCAGCAATTGAAATGCTTTTGTCAAGTCTTCCACAAATAGAACATCTCTTACCTGATGGCCATCGCCGTATATAGTTATAGGCTTATTTTGCAAAGCGCGTATAACAAACCATGCAACCCACCCTTGATCTTCTGTGCCGAATTGCCTCGTGCCGTATATGCATGACATTCTGGCGCGTATTGTTGGTAAATTATAGGTGTGTGTATAAGACCTAAGAGTATGCTCCGCATTTATTTTTGAATTGCTGTATGGAGAATTTGATGTATGCGGTCCGACTGGATAGTCTTCATGTATGCCCTTTATATCAACATATTTGTAACGCTTGTTTTCTTTCAGAACAGGCAGTTCTAAATCGCCGTACACTTTATTCGTTGATGTAAATATTGCAGTTGGATTCATTTTTGATAATCGCGCGGCTTCGCATATGTTGAATGTCCCAAGTGAATTTGTATAAAAGTCTGTTACAGGATCATTTATGGAAGTTGTAACTGCAGTCTGCCCGGCTGTATGAATTACAAGATCTTTATTTTTTAATGCTTCTTTTACCTCTTCCAAATTTTTTACATCCGCTCTAATTATTTTTATCTGCGGCAAATTTTTTTTGAAATAGTTAAGATTGTATTCTGTTCGTGAAAAATTATCAAGTATAGTAACATTAGCGCCCAATTTAACATAATGCTCAGCCATATGGCTTCCTATAAATCCCCCGCCGCCAGTTACAAGAACGTTTGAATAGGTTGCCAATTTAAAAAAGAACCTGCACATATGGTTAATAAACATTTCGTGATTACAAATATACATGGGCAAAAGTTTGCTGAAAGACAGTGCAATTTTATCTATTTTTGGCGCTTTCAGCATGTTCTTTGCTTATTCTTATCACTTAATAATGGCAAGAATGTTGGGGCCAAGCGACTATGGCATATTGAGTTCAATAGTAGCATTATTATTTATTTTAGGCGTTCCAACAGCAACAATACAAACAGCTATAGCAAGATACACAGCAGTAAAAGGCGTAAAAGTAAAATCCACATTCTTTTATTTTCTGCGCAGAATAGCAATTCTGTCAATAATTATTACTGCATTATTTATTATAATAAGCCCATTAATAGCAGGCTTCCTGAATCTTGAGGATAGTACACCTCTCGTTATTCTCGGCTTCTCGTTTATTATAGGTCCATTGTTAGCGCTCCAAAGAGGACTATTAGGAGGCTTGGAAAGATTCAAATCCGCTGGATTCAACAGCTCAATTGATGCTCTGCTTAAAACAATATTCGCATTTTTGCTGGTGTATTTTGGCTTTGGCGTAAATGGAGCTGTGCTCGCAATGATTTTAGCGCCTATTGTTGCTATAATTTTAGCTTATACATCAACAAAAGATGTTTATTCAGCTGAAGAATCAAAAACAGAGAAGGAATTTTCGTACATAGCAAATGTATTTGTGATGCTTATCTTATTAGGTGTATTATCAAGCATTGACTTGATTTTAGTGAAGCATTATTTTTCAAACAGCGAAACTGGTTTGTATTCAATAGGCTCTTTGTTCGGTAAAATAATTCTCTTTTCATCATTGGCTGTAACAGGTGCTATGTTTCCAAAGACAGCAAAGGAGCAGAAGATATTGGGCAGGGCGGTGTCATACGTTTTATTAATGACGCTCGCGATTACTTTAGTGTATGCGCTCGCAAATAAATTTATAGTAAATTTATTTTTTGGAGTGAGCTATATAGAGATAGCGGGTATATTGCCACTGTTCAGCATTGCATTTGGCATGATTAGTATAGTAGCGCTTTTGGCGCATTATGATTTGTCAATCGGCAAGTATAGGCTTATTCCATATATTGTAATAGTTATCATAGCAGAGATTGCCATGATTTACTTTAATCACGAAAATCTTACAGACATTTTGCAAAGTGTAATAGTCAGTAGCCTTATAGCGATAATTGCGGGATTAGTTATTTTCCGAAAAGAGATGAATATATTTCAAGCATAAATTTTGCTGTATGCTCTATGCTGTATTTTCTTGCATCAGCTAAATTTCGCTCTCCAATTTTTTCTGCAAAGCTTTTATTCTTTATCAACGCCAGAATATTTCTTGACCATTCCTCTTCTTTATGCGGATGCGCTGTATAGCCATTTACGCCATTAGCCACTAATTCTGAAAGCGGCGGAACGTCAGAAACAACAACAGGCTTTCCGCATGCAAATGCTTCTATAATAGAGATGCCAAATCCCTCAACAGTGCTGGGTTGTACAGCTAAAAGCGATTCGTGCAGAAGTATGACTTTCTCAGCGTGTGAAACTCTTCCTTTGAAGATGACATCTTCTTTCAAATTCAAGTCAGCTGTTAATTTCTCAAGCGCTTTTCTATGAGGGCCGTCGCCTACAATGAGAAGTTTAATTTTTGGATATACTTTCTTTATATTCGCTAAAGCGGATATTACAACTTCCAGATTTTTGTAGAACACCAAACGGCCTACAAATATTATTTGCTGTTTCTCCTTTATTGATTTTGATTTAAAATCCCCAAGATTTATGCCATTAGGCACAATTCGTATTTTTTCAGGCTTGGCGCCAAGATTTACAATATCAGATTTGCTCGCATCGCTTACTGTATGAATCAAAGTTGAAGGAAGCTTCACAACAATTTTTTCTATTAAAGGACCCAGAATGGAATTTGTTTTTGACATGCTTTCCTGCTTTGACCACGAATTCCAAAAATCTTTTCTGCCGGCGAAATAGACGTCATGTATAGTAACAATATAGGGCTTTCCACTAAATTTGTGTATAAAACTGCCGGCTATTGCAGGCGTATAAGTATTCGCGTGAATTACATTTGCATCTTTTGACAGGGAAAGCCCGCGCTTAATTGCGCCGTACAGATAGGAAAGATTTTCCAGCGCGCCGACAGCCAATCTTCCTTCATATTTTATCGCTTTGCCGACGCGATGAACTTTTATTCCATCTATAATTTCAAAATCTGGAGCACCTAATACTTTTTGAGTTATAACATGCACATCATGTCCTAGTTTAGCAAAATATTTCGCCCAAAGATAAAATTCGTATTCGCCACCGCCATAGACTATCGGATAAAATAACTGCGTCAAATAGACTATTTTCATTTTTTCCTCAGCATGTCAACTATCAAGTCAAGCATAAGGCCAAGCCCGAAGAAAAATGCTCCAGTTAAAATTAGCATTGCAGATAAAACAACTGATGCCAATCGTGTTATAGTTCCTGCAGTGAGCCATTGATATACAACTGACAACCCGATTAAAGAACCGATAAGAATCAAAAATAGTCCAAATGAGCCGAATAAAATCAGCGGATTCCAATCCCTAAGAAGACGCAGTGAATAGAATAGTATCTGCGGGCCATGCTTCATTCCTTTCATTTTTGCTTCGCCGACGCGAACAGAAAATTTTACAGGAACTTCTGCAATCTGCAGTTTTTTCTTCTTTGCTTCTATAATCATCTCGCTCGCCAACGACATTTCAGTATTAAGCATTTCAAGTTTGTCTAAAGCTTCTCTTTTTATCACACGCATTCCTGACTGTGAATCTTTTATGTTGGTTCCATACAATTTATTTGTGAGCCATGTCAAAAAGTTATTTCCTGCTTTGTGGCTTAAAGACATAGCTCCTTTTTCCATAGCAGTAAATCTGTTGCCTATGCAAATGTCAGCTTCATTATTTTTTACTACAGCAATTAATTTAGGAAGATCTTCCGGGTGATAAGAGCCGTCGCCGTCTATCATGCAGATTATGTCGCCTTTAGCCTGCCTAAACCCAGTTAAGTAGGCATCGCCGTATCCTGAACCTTTTTGGAATATCACACGCGCTCCTGACTTTTTCGCAATATTTGGAGTATCATCTGTTGATGAATCAACTACCAATACTTCAACATCTTTGCCCAACGCAAAAAAGACCCTGTCAACAACACCGCCAATAGCAGGCTCATTCAGCGTGGGAATTACAACACTTATCTTCATAAACTTCCGAAATTCTTGGGTTCTTTTAAAGTTTGTCCTTAAGAAAAAGCTTTAAAGGTATGATTTACGAATACTTCGTATGACAAAAGAGCGCATATCTCTTACTATAGACAGAGAAGTCATTGAAAAACTAGACGCAAAAGTCAATGATATAACTTTCAGAAGCAGAAGCCATATAGTAGAATTTTTGCTCAATAAAGCTCTTGGCATCAAAAAATTGAATAAAGCTCTGATTCTAGCAGGAGGCTTGGGAACAAGATTACGACCTATAACATACGAACTGCCGAAGCCTATGATACCAGTGAAAGGAAAGCCTATACTTGAGCACCAAATAGACTTGTTGAGGAAGCATGACGTGAAAGATATCATAATCTCAATTGGATACATGGGAGAAAAGATAAAGGAATATTTTGGCAACGGCAGCAGATTCGGCGTGCATATAACTTATATTTCGGAAGATAAGCCTCTCGGCACAGGAGGCCCATTAAGACTTGCGAAGGAATATTTGACAGAGACATTTATCATGTCAAATGGAGACAACCTAATAAATATAGATTTGGATGAAATGTACAATTTCCACCGAGAAAATAATGCGGGTATAACCGTAGCTCTT
>CAYMQE010000008.1:6615-7736 GCA_964392695.1 Candidatus Woesearchaeota archaeon
AGCGTGGAGGATCCAACATCTTACGGCGTAGTTTCCTTAGAGGGCGAAAAGATATTAAAATTCATGGAAAAACCGGATAAAAAAGAGGCGCCAAGCAATATCATCAACGCAGGATTGTATATAGTTGAGCCTTACATAATTGACTTAGTACCGGATAGCGAAAAAGAAGTAATGATAGAAAGAGAGGTTTTTCCGCGAGTCGTTGCAGAGGGAAAGCTATTGGGCTTTAGCTTCACAGGGCAATGGTTCAGCACAGACAATCAAGAAAGATATGAGCGCGCCATAAAAGGATGGAACGGCATAAGGTGATTCCGATTAAAACAGAAATATTCGGAAGCTATGATGTAAGAGGAATTGTCGGAGAAGGGTTGGACAACGAAGCAGTTGAACTTATAGGCAAGGCGGTAGGCACACTTTATGGAAAAAGATTTATTATCGGACATGATTCCAGAAGCAGTTCTCCAGGTTTTTATAAAGTGCTATCAGAAGCAATAGCATCTACAGGAGCAAACGTATTACTAATAGGAAACGTTCCGAATCCGGTAGCTTATTTTTATGGGAAGAAAAAAGGGATTCAAGGAGTGTACATAACAGCCTCTCACAACCCGCCAAAATATAACGGACTTAAGTTTTACGACAAAAATGGCTTCTCTTTCAGCGAAAATGAATTGAAGCGGATAAGAGATGCATGCCTTAGCGGTAAGTTTAGTAAAGGAACTGGCGCAATAGAGAGCATTGCTTCGGAAATAGTGATAAGAGCGTATATATCTTATTGGAAGAAAAATGTAGATATAAAAGGCATTAAGTGCGCTGTTGAATGCTTCTACGGCGCTGCAGGCATACTTGCGCCTTATCTAAAAGAATTCAATGTAAATGCGAATATATTACACTACCCTCCAAAAGGAGACTTCGGTGGTTTGGACCCGGAGCCGAAGCCTGAGACTATTGGAGATATACAAAAGATAATGCAGGAAGAAAGATATGATTTCGGGGTCACATTTGATGGTGACATGGATAGGTCGGGCTTTATTGATGAAAAAGGAAATTTTATTTTAGGCGGTGTGGCACTTGCGCTGTTCACAAAATATTATTTAAAAAAAGGCGACAAAGTGATAGCAACT